>JANTGV010000046.1 GCA_024762745.1 Sulfurimonas sp.
TCTGACGAGTAGCTTTTAAGGACTCATCAAATCTTAAATCTCTCACTCCCTCAATATACCCTGGTATATCTACATGGGAAGGACAAGCATCCATACAGGGAGCTGTTATTTTAGCTATATAACTTGCATCCTCATTATAGTGTTTCGATGGTTTTTGCTCATTTATACACTCTAAAAAACTATCTTCGAAATGTGTCATCAGGTCGAGTATAGGAGTTGGAACTGTCTTCCCAATCTCACACTTCGAGGTCATTTGCATACTTTTACTGACCTCTTTAAGATGTTCTATGTCGCTAAGTTCACCTTCACCTCTGGCAATCTTATCGAGCTGGTCATACAAAATACGACCACCCCATCTTCCTGGTGCACATCGTCCACACGCTTCTGAATAGACCTGATACTGTGCAGCGTACTCCATAGCTAAACGGACTACATCGACATCTTCATTAAATAGTGCAACACCATCCCAGCCTATAAAGGCTTTAGAGTCACGGTGTTCATCATATGATGCTGGTAAGTTATAAGCTGATTCTTCCCACTCTTCTATGGGTTTATTAAAATTATTAATAAATTCCCCATTCCAAGTAGAAAAACAAACTTTACCCATTAATAGCCCCTATTTCTTCACTACGATAGTCCAGTCGACTTCGTTAAACTTTAAAGAATTAAGTAATTCATAGCCAGACTCTTTTACTAAGTCAGCTGATTTTTGAACTCCTGAGAAGTCACCAATCTCAAATAGAAATATTGCAACTTCACCTGCTTTATGTTCACCTAAAATCTCTTTCATACGAGGTTCAAACTCTGCTTTTAAATGTCTTAAATCATATCTTTTCATTATCTGTCAACCTCACCAAATACAATATTTGTAGTACCAATAATAGAAACAACATCTGGAATATAGTGACCAGGTAAAAGGTCAGTTAAAATTCCTGTATGCCAGAATGATGGTGCACGTAGCTTCAGTCTGTATGGATATGGTCCACCTTGAGAGTTAATGTAAAACCCAAGTTCACCTTTTGGTGACTCAGTTGGAATATACACCTCTCCAACTGGTGGTCTCATACCTTGTGTGACAAGTACAAAGTGCTGCATTAAAGAGTAGTTCTGCGTCATAATATCAAGCTTTGGAGCTGAAATATATTTCGGTGCATGTGCCATCAATTCAGTCTGATTATTTTTAACTGTCTCTTCATACATATCTATTGTTTGGTAAAGAATCTTTGCAGACTCTCTCATCTCTTCCATATAAATACGGTAACGAGCAAAGTTATCGCCCTTGTCTGAGAAAGGTACATTGAACTCTACTTCATCATATAACTCATACGGCTCTTCTTTACGAATATCCCAAGCTACACCAGAAGCTCTTAGCATTGGACCTGTACAACCCCATGAAAGTGCCATCTCTTTAGAGATTGTTCCAACCTCTTCCATTCTCATCAACCAAATACGGTTAGTGTCAAGTAAGTCTTCATAATCTTTAATATTTGCAGGAAGTTTATTTAAAAAAGTTCTTAACTGATCTATAAACGAGTCTTGAATATCTAAAGGAACACCACCGATACGAATTGCAGCATGTGTTAAACGTGCTCCACAATAGCCTTCTATAATATCCATAAGGTACTCTCTCTCACGGAATGCGAAAAGAAATACTGTCATTGCACCAATATCGAGTGCTGTTGTTGCTAACCAGAAGAGATGAGACATTAGACGATTAATCTCTAGAAGCATCATACGAATTACTTTCGCACGACGAGGAACCTCTACATCAATTAACTTCTCTACGGCTAAAGCAAAACCATAATTATTTGAAGATGAAGCGATATAATCCATACGATCTGTAGTAGGCATAAACTCGTTATAGATCATGTTCTCAGCCATCTTCTCCATACCACGGTGAAGGTATCCAACATCTGGATGTGCTTTTACAATCTGTTCTTGTTGAAGGTGAAGCATTAAACGCAACTGCCCATGAGCAGAAGGGTGCTGAGGACCAAAGTTTAATATCAACTCATTATCATCTCTGTCAAATGTAATATTTTCAAAAAATGGTGTTAATCTATTTGTTACTTGTGCCATATCTTATACCACCCTATCTTTGAGGATCATCAATTATTTTTGATGAGTCTCTATCTAGTTTTTTAATCAAGAAAACACCGCCATCTTCTTGATACTGCTCTACTGTTTTTTCCATATCATCTGTAATTTCAGTCCCTTTAGGTACTTCATAACCTAAACGCGCAAAACGCTCTGAGTCATATCTGTCAACTCTTGCAGTGTCACGAAGTTCTGGTCCGATAACATCACGTGCTTCTTTTCCATAAATCTTATCTACTTCATACCACGCAGCGAACTCATCACCTTCTAGAGGGTAAGTTTTAAGTAGTGGGTTTCCTTGCCAATCATATGGCATAAGAATTCTTTTCATGAAAGGGTGTCCATTTGCTTCTATACCGAACATATCAAACATCTCACGTTCTGACCAGTCAGCTGAACGGAATAACTTTTCAACAGAATCAACAGCTTGACCCTTATTAATAAAATATTTAATACGAATACGCTTGCGTTTATTCATGCTTAACATCTGGTAGAAGATTTCGAAAGTGTTATCTTTAGCTAACCAGTCAATAGCACTCATCTCAGAAAGCTGAGTATATTCCAACTCATCTCTCATCAACTCTAAAACGCCATAAATATCATTTGCATTAATATAAACAACCATCTGCTTTACTTGAATAAATGCCTCTTTTACCTCAAACTTCGCTTCTATAGCCGCTAGGTCTGCTGCAAAAACTTCATCGCTCTCAACATCCTGCTTAGGTACTTGAGGTGCTACATAGTATCTATCTGTATAGTAAGACTTTGCTTGTACATCATCTTTAGGTGTATAGGCTCTCATTACATTAACCTTTTTGCTTTTTGTGCTTTAGACGCATGGTTCGCACGAATTTTTTTCTGTAGTAGCATTACACCATACTGAAGAGTCTCAGGACGAGGTGCACAACCAGGAAGATATAAATCAACTGGAATTATTCTATCTGCCCCTTGAACTGTTGCATAAGTGTTAAACATACCACCAGTATTTGCACATGAACCCATAGATATAACCCATCTAGGCTCTGTCATCTGGTCATAAAGTCTCTTAATGAACTCTGCATGCTTTTTTGTTAAAGTTCCGGCAACTATCATAACATCAGCCTGACGCGGAGAAGCACGGAATATTGTTCCATAACGGTCAAAATCAAATCTTGATGCACCAGAAGCCATCATCTCAATACCACAACAAGCAAGACCATAAGTAAGAGCCCAAAGTGAATTTGAACGCCCCCAGTTTACAATTTTGTCTATACTTGTAAGTGCAACCGGCAGACCACCATCTTGTGTATAATTTACTTTATGTTGTGCCATTCTAGCGCTCCTTTCTTCCATGCATATACGAAACCTATAGTTAACAGTAAAATAAACATTAACATCTCAGCAAAACCAAACCAGCCAAGTAGTTTAAAATCTACTGCCCATGGGAACATAAACACGATTTCAACATCAAACAGTAAAAATAGAAGTGCAAACAGATAAAACTGTGGAGAGATTCTATTTGGTTGTCTAGTTACTTCCGGTCCACACTCATAAACCGATAATTTAATCTTTTCGCTATCTTTTGCAGCTAATGCACGAGAAGCCAAACGAGCGATAATCGTTGTCGCTGTAAACGCACCAAATGTTATAACAAATAGCACAAACACACCGAAATACGGATTTGCTGTAGCAATATGCTCCATATAACCTACCTTTTAAAATTAAAAGTTACATTTATTGGAAATATAACTCTCTTTTATATTTGTCTTCTAACGCTTTAAAACAGTGTCCGTTAGGGATGCAAGTTTAATTTATCATTAGAAAAAACAGTTAATGCACTATATCAAAAAGAGTATTAAAGAAAAGTAATTGATTCAAAAAAGAGATGTCAAATGTCACTTATCGCAACATTGACTTTTTTAGCAGTAATTAAGTATGTAAATTTGTTACTTTGATAAAAATCCCATAGATTTCTCACTGTCAAAATTGGCATCTTTTTCTCTTTTAATTTCATCTACAAAATCTTTAAGAGTAAAAATTGGGCTCTTTCTAACAGCCACTTTGTATGCAGTATTCTTAACTATAATATTAATCTGTCCCCCTGTTAAAGAGTACTCAGCTAACTCTTTGGAGTCAAAGCCATCCTCGTAAGATGCGTCAATAGGAAGCATTTTTGACCAGAGTTCTTCTCGTTGAGCCTTATCAGGTTTTTTAAACTCTATTTTATAATCAAAGCGTCTAGAAAATGCCTTATCTATATTTTCTAAAAGGTTTGTCGTGGCAATAAGCACACCCCTAAAATTTTCTATCTGTTCTAAAAATATATTTTGCATCTGATTATGCATCTGATCTGAACCAGTAATATTTCCACTGCTTCTCGCTCCTAAAAACTGATCTGCTTCATTTAGTAACAGTATTGGGTCTGTTTTTGTCTTTTCACTCAGCTCATAAAAGGTATCAAATATCTTACGTACATTTTTTTCACTCTCACCTACATACATAGAGAGTATTTTTGAACAGTCAAAGGCAAGAACTTGGCGTTTTAATGACTTTGCAAGCGAATATGCTGTCATTGTCTTACCTGTACCTGCTGCTCCATAAAAAATGATTCGGGCATCAATTCCGCTCTTCTTGTCTTTTATACCCCACTTAACTAAGCGAGAAACAACTTCTTTATCCATCTGTCTCATGAGGTTTTGAAGTGTCTGCTCTGTTTTCTCATTTAACACAACATCATCTAAAGAGGTTTCACTATCAATAAGTTCAAAAATATCTTGTTCTTCAATAAGTGCGTTTAGCTTTAATCGTGTTACTTTTTTTCTCTTTTGTGGGTGAATAATACTTTGAAGTAGATCATCTACTATATAAAAAGAGCGAGAGATTCCACCAAAAGGATTTAACATCTCTTCATAATCAATTATTCCGCCACTCAAAAGGTTTGAACCATCTTCGAGAAGTGAACGGTTTTTGATACGTTCATACTCATCTACTGAAATCAACTCTATAAGGGAGTTCATCTCACGAAGCGAAGTATCTGAAGCACTATACTCCTCACGGAGCAGTGCTATAAATATAACCTGTTCATAACAGCTCATCTTTTTTTGTTTAAAAAACTTATCTAATACAAGACTCTCAGAGGTCTCTGCCACTCTCTCTTCTATCCGTTTTTCAAGAAGCTTCAATTTATTTTGCACTCTATCAATCCCTAAAGAGTGTTCATGAACATTTTGTCGAATCATACTCATCTTCTGATAAAGCTCTATTCTAAAAAACTGATCTTGTAGATACTCCAGATGGTCAGCATATGGTTTAACATCTGGAAGATCTAAGTCTAGTGTACCGTCTTGTAGGAGTCTTAAAAAAGATGGTGTAAGTCCAACTGCTGTGTTTAAAAGTTCCAAAGGAGTAACTTCTGAAATTTTCATAGGAGTAAAACTCTGTTGATGCAACCAGCCAAGTTCAAGCAGGTTTTTGAGCTCTTTTAAGTAGTCTAAGTGCTGATAGTTTTCAGTTTTATAAAGGTCTTGAAGCAGTTCTAAAACTAAAACATCATCTTGACCCTGCATATATTTTTTTGCCAAGTACTGAAGCATTTTTGCTTCAGTAGCTCCACATTTTAAATGTATAAAAATATCAGATTTTTCTATCTCTTTCTCTGATAAAAAGTTAACCAGTGTTTTCAATCTTTTCCTTAAAATTTATATCCCATACCAACTGACACAAGTAGAACATCTGAGTTTGTGAACTCCCCACTCAAGTGTGCATTATCTACTTTTCTCTCATCTCTCATAGAGTAAAGGGCTGCAAGACCGACATCCATCTTCTTATCAATTTGATAGCGTCCACCAAGTGAAACAGAAACTGAGTCAGAATCTGGAAGTTCAAAACCGACTGTAGTATCTGGAACCGGAGTCTCATCAATAACCAAACCAGCCATCAGAGTCATCTTATCATACTCTTGAGTTACACCTAGACGAAATGCATTTGTATCTTCCCAATCTTTTGGAGTACTTGAACCAAATACACCCTCTGCATATGGATCAGCAAAGTTAAAGTTTATCTCTTCGTAGGAAGACCAATAGTTTCTTTCATATACAAACTCCAAGGTCGTTTTTGTAGGTAATGTATATGCAACAGCTAAACTTAATGCTGCTGGTAAAGGAACTGTTACACTTGCATCTACAGTTCTTGCCGGATCAATATTAAAAGGTAGACTTAAAACCGTAGCAGCTGCTGAAGAGACATATACTTCAGCATCTCCATCTTCTGTTAAATCAACTTTTGAACGATACGTTACACCTAACTCCAACTCTGATGTTGGTTTATAAGCAAGTGCAAGGTTATATCCAAAATCTATAGAGTCACCTTCCATATCTTGATAAATGTTATCGGCCATTGGTGTTGCTTTCACAACCCCTGATGAGTGAACAACTCTTAAGCCGACTGCAACACCAATTTTATCACCAATAGGAAGTGCTACAGTTGGGTTTATCTCTACAGTCTCAAGTGTGAACTCTTCTGCACTCTGTTTTGCAGGATTATCATTCCACCTCTTAGACAAACCACCTGGAACAACGACACTCAAGCCAAAACGAGCACCATTCATATCTTCAGAGACATAATTAAGTGCTGGAACTAAAAAATTCTCACTCTTAGCATCAATATCAATAGTAGAATCATTACTTTTATAGTTAGGTGCATCCAGTCCAATGTAAGTCAAATCAGCTTGAATATGATTTTCATTAGACATAAAAACCATATTTGCAGGATTATAATAAGCAGCATCAGCACTTTTATTATGTGCGATATTTGCGGAACTGAGTGCTATTGAGTTTAATGAAACTTCAGGAATCTTATACCCTCCCGCAATCAAAACTGAACTGGCAACTAACGACATCAAAGCAATCTTTTTCATATATAGAACCTTTGTTTTAAATTTTCTGTAATAATCCTACAATTTTTACGCTTAAGTGTTTCCCCTATTTTTCAAAAGAGTAGAGAAGTTCTATCTCATCTTTCCAAATAGTCTCATCTATTGTTTCAAGTATAAGTGGAATATCATCCATTCTCTTATCTTGCATTATAAATTTAAAAGCATCTAAGCCTATCTCACCTTTTCCAAGTGAGTGGTGTCTGTCTACATGAGAGCCAAGAGGTGGTTTTGAGTCATTAATGTGCATTCCCATAAGATATTTAAACCCTACTATCTGTTCAAACTCATCCCATGTTTTCTCATAAACTTCTTTGGTTCTTATGTCATAACCGGCTGTAAACATATGACAGGTATCTATACATACACCGATACGTGACTTATCTTCTACCTTATCTATGATATGTGCCAAATGCTCAAATCTCCAACCAAGGTTACTTCCCTGTCCTGCTGTGTTTTCTAAAACTGCACTTACTCCCTGTGTTTTATCAAGAGCGATATTAATTGACTCTGCTATCACATCCAAACATACATCTTCAATAGGTTTCATTATCTCTACGTTTTCTTTATCTTTTTTGCTCACTTTAGCTAAATGACTTCCGGGGTGAAAGTTGAGTCTGTCAAGCCCCAACTGCTCACAACGTTGAAGCTCATCTATAAACGCAGTCCTGGATTTTTCTAGTTTTTCTACTTCAGGATGACCTAAATTAATCAGAT
>JANTGV010000047.1 GCA_024762745.1 Sulfurimonas sp.
TAAGGTTCTACTTGTAGACACCATACTCTCGCCAATAGAAAAAGCAGAGACAATTGTTTACAATCCTCATGAGATGAAAAACTATCCAGAGGGAACTGTTTTTGTTTTCTATTGCGATAGTGGAAAAGCTACACTTGACAGACTGCAAGAGTATAAAGAGAAGTTTCCAAAACAGATCTGCATATCACTCAAAGGCGGTAGGGGTTACTGGAGAAAAAATATGATGATATTGGACGAAAATGCAGAGTAAACACAAAGAACTTTTAGAGGAGTTTTTACTCTGCTTAAATGAAAAACGCTACTATGATGCGCATGAGGCACTTGAAGAGATATGGTATCCGCGCCGTTTTGAAAAAAATGATGAGATGAATCTACTCAAGGGTTTTATAAACGCATCTGTTAGTTTTGAACTTGTTAAAAGAGGTCGTGAAAAGCCAAGCAAAACAGCTTGGAAAACATATTTGAAATACAGACCTCTCCTCTACAGAGTTAAATCACCTTTTTTAAATGACTACCACACCCTAGCTAGAGTTATTGAAAAGCTTCAAAATACAAAAACAGTATAAGGTATTATCTATTTATAACTGTTTTTTTAGTATAATCACTGAAATTTTTTAAAGGACATTTCATGGACCCAGTAAATGAAGTAAACAAAACCTTAGATGCTACAAACGCAACAGTATCAAAGTACACAGATATGGCAATAACTTACGCGAGTGAGTACGGCTTAAAAATTGTAGCAGCGCTACTGATATTTATTATCGGTAAATGGGCAGTTAAAAAAATCACTGCACTAGCTAAAAGAGTTATGGAGAAAGCAAATGTTGACAAGACTCTCGTAGAGTTTGCTGAAAGTCTAGTCTATTTCATACTTCTAATGGTAGTTATCCTTGCGGCTTTAAATACATTAGGTATCAACACAACCTCTTTCATAGCTATCTTTGGTGCAGCTGGTCTTGCTATCGGTTTGGCACTTCAAGGTTCTCTTGCAAATGTTGGAGCTGCTGTTCTTATCATCATCTTCCGTCCATTCAAAGTAGGTGACTTCGTTGAAGCTGGTGGAGCAACTGGTACTGTTGAAGATGTAAACCTTTTCTCAACTATCATTGCGCCGCTTGATAACCGTACTGTTATTGTTCCAAACGCAGCTATTGTTGGTGGCAACATTACTAACTACTCTATGAAGGAGAATCGTCGTGTTGACCATGTGTTTGGAATCGGTTACGATGATGACCTGAAATTAGCAAAAGACACTCTAATGGATATGATGATGCAAGATGAGAGAGTTTTAAAAGACCCTGCTCCTTTTGTTGCTGTGAGTGAACTTGCTGATAGCAGTGTAAACTTTACAACTCGTGCTTGGGTTAAAACTGAAGACTATTGGGATGTTTATTTTGAACAGATAGAACATGTAAAACTTGTATTTGATGAGAAAGGTATCTCTATTCCTTACCCACAAATGGATGTTCATACAGACAAACCAGAAAGCTAATTTTTAAAACAAAAAAAGGAAAAAAATTGAAAAAAATAATACTATCTAGTTTAGTCGTCAGCTCTCTACTTTTAGGAGCTGATGCAGATGTAAATAAAGTTACTCCATTAACTACGCATACAGAGCTTGGTTATATTAAGACTGATGGAAATACTGAAACGCAAACTTTCAACCTTGATGCAACAGCAAAGAAGTCTTGGGGCAAACATGTTGGAAACCTTCTTTTTGATGGTCAATACGCAGATGACAGTGGAATCGAGACAAAAAACAAATATCTTATCGAGTTAAATTATGATTACGAGTTTACTGATAGACTTGCATTTACATATTTAGCAGGTTACAAATCTGATAAGTTTTCTGCTTTTGACTCACAAGCGTATACTGGGCCGGGTGCAAAATACAAAGCTATCATTTCTGATATACACAACCTGACTCTTGAAGGAAATATTCTCTACTCTATGGACGAAATTTCTGATACAGAATTTGATGCAGGTGGAAATCCTATAAACTACCCAAATGCAGCAAATACTCCTGTAGCAAGTGTTGTAGAGGGTGACAGTGACAACTATGGTGCTTACAGAGCAAAGGCTGTATATACTTGGCAAATGCTTGAAAACCTCAAGTTCGACCAGGAGCTTAGCTACAGAGGTTCTTTTGAAGAGTCGAGTAATTACTTCGTATTTTCAAAAACAGCACTTACAAGTAAACTCTCAGATATGTTTTCAGCAGGTCTGAGCTATAAAGTTGATTATGTAAATGAGCCTGGTCTTAAAGAAGACACAGATACAACTCTAACTGCAAACTTAATTATAGACTACTAAAATTATCGGGATTTTTCCCGATAACCCTTCTCTTGTTAGCTCCTAATTTGCTACAATCCCTCCCATGAAAATACTTATAATATCACTACTGCTTTTAACGCAACAACTCTTTGCACTTGTCTCAATAGTGCCTGTAGAAATCGGTGAAAATCCCGGTTTACATGGGAAAACTGCCCTCTCTTTAGAAACAAAACGTGGTAATACACATAAAGACAACTATAAACTAGCTGTCCGTTTTGACTATGATGACAACAGAAGCAATCACACTTGGATAGAGATGTCTGGTGAATATGGGGAGTCTAACCATGTTAAAGACACCAATAAACTTTACTTGCACCTTAGACATATCCATGCACTTCACAATAAAAATACCTGTGCAGAAAGTTTTCTTCAGGCTCAAGATGATGAGTTTAAACTCATCAAACGCAGATATGTAGCCGGTGCTGGTCTACGTTTAAAAATATTTGAGATATTTCATGGAGGGAAAGGCTATCTTGGTGCTGGTGGTATGTATGAAAACATCCAATACACCTCTATAGACCCAAGGGAGCATAACTTTAGATTAAGCAGCTACTTTGCCTATACCATCAAACTTGCTGATGACTCAGACCTCTCCTATACAGCATTCTATCAACCCAAAATAAATAATTTTTCTGACTATGTAAGCGCGCAGAAGCTATCATTAAAACTTCATATTTATAAACGTCTCTATCTGAATTTTCAACTCGCTTACGATGTAGACAATAATCCGCCAATTGGTGTTGAAGAGTATGACTTTACTCAAACAACTTCTTTTGTTTTTGACTTCTGACTCCACAGATAGATACATACAAAAGCTCCAAAAGCGATAAATGTTGAACTTAAAAAAAGATACTTTGGATAGAGTTCATAAATGTATCCAGCTAAAAGTGCTCCACTAAAACCGCCTAAACCGTAGCTTATTCCAGAAAAAAACTGTTGAGCAAGTGGCTTGTGCTTGTAAAGATAAAATAGATAACTAATCGCCGCTGAATGAAACAGAGCAAAACTAAGTGCGTGCAGAGATTGTGCAAAAAACAGTATCATTAAATTTTGAGGAAATGCAAAGACCAAAAACCATCTAAAAACGGTTGCAAGAGTTGTTATTTGTAGAATAAGAAGTAGATTCCCTCTAAGAAGCCGTCCCTGAAAATAGAGCATTACAATCTCAACTAAAACCCCAAAACTCCAAAGATATATTGTCATATCCAGAGTGATACCGTAGTCCGTCTCATAAATGGTGAAAAAGTTATAAAATGAGCCAAAACTTACCTGCATAAGTGTCAAGCCAAGCCATAGCTTCCAATCACTCAAAAGACTTATGTCGTGATGCTTCTGCTCCTCTTTCTCTTCTACTGATTTTGCATTTTTAACAATGATATAACCGAAAAAAGCTGTCAAAAAACTCATAGAGAGTAAAAAATCCAGTGCTACACTGGGCTCTGTTAATACTTTTACTAAAACTAAAGCAACCAACACAAAGCCTACAGAACCGTAGAGTCTTACCTTTCCATATCTCTCTTTCCCTATCTCTGCAAGAGATATAAGTTCTATGTATGGCAATATCAGACTCATACCTATTCCAAGACCTATATTGGAGAGCAGCAGTCCATAAAAACTATCTAGTGATATATAGAAAAATAGAGCACTAGCAAGCATAATAACGAGTGCTATGTTAAAGCTCACTGTATTTAGCTTCAAACCTTTTGTAAAAGCAAAAGGGAGTAAAAAACGCACCAAAGGACCGGCCGCAAATATAATTCCAATGTCAGTTGCTGAGTACCCGCTCATGGCTAATACTTTAGGCAAAAAAATAACATACACTCCAACAATAGCAAAATAAAAAAAGTAGAAAACTGATAACAGATATGGCATAAACGCATTGTATCTAATCTGAGTGCTTTTATAAAATAAAATTTATGATAGAATATGTCCCAACTGTCACATTTAACTTTATTTTGCGTTATAAAAGGGGATTATGCCATGATAAAAGAGATAAAAGCTGACGATTTTATCGTCTCAAAAACCGATCTGAAAGGTCGGCTTACCTATGTAAACAAGATCTTTATTGAGATGGGTGAGTATAGCGAAGAGGAGCTTCTTGGGAAGCCTCACTCTATCGTTCGTCATCCAAGTATGCCAAAAGTAATATTTAAACTTCTTTGGGAGTTTGTGCAAAAAGGTGATGAAATTTTTGCTTTTGTTGTAAACAAAACTAAAAATGGTAACGACTACTGGGTTTTTGCAAACGTTACCCCATCATTAGATGAACGTGGCAGTACCGTAGGCTACTACTCTGTAAGACGTAAACCAAATGCAGCAGCACTTGAGTTCATAAAACCACTCTACTCAAAAATGCTTGATGCTGAGAGAAGCGGTGGTGTAGAAGCATCAACTAGAATGTTAACCGATATTTTAAATGAAAAAGGAGTAGATTACAATGAATTTATCATCTCTTTACAAAAATAAGCAGACTCTTGCTCTAATTGTGCTCCTTTTTGGAGTTGTTATTTATGGTCTAATCACTGCTGCATATATTCTCAGTGTTGTTGTCTTAGTAGCACTAATAGCCTCTCTCTTTATTCCAGTTGAATCTGCTTCGTCCAAACACAAAATACTTCAAGACTCAATGCAGAGAGTTTTAAAAGCTGCTTCTCTTGGGCAACTTGAAGACCGTGTAACACATATACCCGACGATGGTTCAGATGTTTCAGCCCGCGCATGGTATATAAACAACATACTCGACCAACTCGAAGCTTTTATGAGAGATGCCTCCACCAGCATTCAAAATGCCTCTTCTGGAAAAACATACAGAAGAGCTTACCGTTCTGGTCTCAATGGTGTTTTTGCATCAACTGCTGCAGGGCTTAATGATGCTATAGTCTCTATTGCTGCCGGTAACGACACAAAAATTAGAGGTGAGATGTCTGATGGCTTTGGTAAGTTAGGTGGCGGTATTGTTCAGGGTCTTACGATTATTCAAGGCGATATAGGTAAAGCACAAGGTGATTCTGAACAGATTGTAAAATCATCGAATGAGACTGCTGAAGAGTCATCAAAGAGTCTCTCAAGTGTTATGGAAATAGGAGAGAGGTTAAATAGCCTAATAGATCTCATAGCATCAAGCCATGAGGGTATTATCAATCTCGAGCAACGCTCACGAGAGATTTCTGAAGTTGTCGGTCTTATTAAAGATATCGCTGATCAGACAAATCTACTTGCACTAAACGCAGCTATAGAAGCTGCACGTGCAGGTGAACATGGACGTGGTTTTGCCGTTGTTGCTGATGAAGTTAGAAAGCTTGCTGAGAGAACAGGAAAAGCAACAAATGAAATAGAGATAAATATCTCAACACTCCAACAAGAAGCAAATGATATGAGAAGTAACTCTGATACTATCTCCGATATTGCCAACTCTTCAAATGAGGTTATTCATACTTTTGAAGGTACATTTGCCCAGCTCAACAATTTAGCAGCTGACTCGTCATACTATGCTCAGAAAATAGAGAACCGCCTCTTTACTACACTTGTAAAAGTAGATCACGTTCTTTATAAATCTAACGCTTACTCAACTGTTTTAGCTGAAGACGACCAGAGAGTTTTTGCAGACCATAAGAACTGTCGTATGGGTAAATGGTATCTTGGAATTGGAAAAGATGTCTTTGGTCACACAAAAGCATTTAAGGAGATGGATGCACCTCACGCCACTGTACATGAGTCAGTATTCAAAAATCTTGAGTATGTTAAAAGCCACTCTACACTCAAAGCTAACAATCCTCAGGCAATTATTGGCAATTTTGCTACAATGGAAAAAGCCTCAGAACAGCTTTTTGTTAAACTTGATGCAATGATTGAGCAAGTTGAGGAAGAAAGGAGACATTAAATCGGTATTTACTAGGCATTAACTTATAATAATTATAATTATGTCATCTCAATTATGTTTCCCCTTTCATAAGCGAGTATATAACTCCTAACAATTATTTAACGACTCAAGCCTTCCCCCTTTTAGCTCGAGTCGTTACCCTATCAAATTTAATATGCTAAACTTCCTCTATGAAAATCATTTTAACAACTTTAAACTCTAGATATACCCACAGTTCAATTGGTCTTAGGTACCTCTACGCAAATATGCAAGAGCTTCAGGACAGTACTGAGATAGTGGAGTTTAGTATAAATGATGCTATTCAAACTACAGCAGAGAAGATACTCTTACACAAGCCTAATATTGTTGGCATAGGCGTTTATATATGGAATGCTTTAGAAGTGAGCGAACTTATTCACATCATAAAAAAAGTATCTCCAGAGACTACCATCATACTCGGTGGACCTGAAGTGAGTTACACCCCTTTTCGTATAAACCTCGATGATGCCGATTATATTATTCAAGGTGAGGGAGATAGAGCCTTTTATGAACTTTGCCAGAATATAATAAACTCTACTCCCCCTAAAGATAAAATAGTACCTATGAGTCTTCCCAAACTTAAAGAGCTGGAACTTCCCTACAGATACTACACAAATGAGGATATAGCAAATAGATATATCTATGTAGAAATATCTAGAGGATGTCCTTTTGAGTGTGAATTTTGTCTCTCCTCCATGGATGAAAAGGTGAGAGCCTTTGACCTTGACAAAATCTTAGAAGAGTTTGAGATACTCTGGCAAAGAGGTGCAAGAAACTTTAAGTTTGTAGATAGAACTTTTAATCTTAATATGAGAGCTGCAAACAGGGTTTTAGACTTCTTCTTAAAAAAAGAGCCTCCCTACTTTGCTCATTTTGAAGTTATACCAGACCATTTTCCAGCATCGCTTAGAGAGAAAATAGCTGCGTTTCCTCCTGGAGCTCTCCAGCTTGAAATAGGAATACAGACCCTCAATCCAGAGGTTGCGAATAGTATATCTCGCCAGATGAACTTAAAGAAGATGAGAGAGAATATCAGCTTCTTGGAAAATGACTCTCATGCCCATATTCATTTAGATCTTATTGTAGGACTTCCCGGTGAGAGTTTAGAGAGTTTTGGTAAGAATCTAGA
>JANTGV010000048.1 GCA_024762745.1 Sulfurimonas sp.
GAGATTCCTGAAATTTCGAATCCATTTGATATATTTAATGGTATATCGCTTGTCAAAACACTTAATACAAATTTTGATGAGTATATAAAAAGAAAAAATAGCCTCAATGACTTAATTGTATTATTAAGAGAAGAGAATGATATTTATAAAAAGATAAGTAGCATTGATGTTAAAGGTGAATATAAAGAAGAGTCCAATCAAAAACAGCAGCAGCTTGAGAGGTTTGAAACAGCCCTTGATACAATTGATGTAACATCTGAAGTTTATCAGAAAAGGTTGGAGATTGCTGAAATAAGCATCAATAAGGCAGTTGAGAAACAGATATATAGACTTGTGAAAATTGGAATTATCATTTTTGTTGTATTTCTAATTTTCTTTTTATTAAAACTAGTTGTAAAGAAATATATCACAGATAATGAACGATTTTATATGGCAAACAAAATTATTACTTTTGCAAACTTTACTGTAATAATTTTTGTACTCTTTTTTAACTATATTGAAAATGCAGCATATCTTGTAACTATTTTAGGGTTTGCATCAGCCGGTATAGCTATTGCCATGAAAGACTGGTTTATGAGTATACTTGGCTGGCTTGTAATTGTATTTGGTGGTAGTATTCATGTTGGTGATAGGATTCGTGTTGTCATGGATGGACATGAGTATGTAGGTGATGTGATGGACATTTCTCTGCTTAGAATGACTATATTTGAAGATGTAACTCTTACTACACATATGACAAATAGACGTGCAGGTAGAATAATTTTTATACCAAATAATTATGTTTTTACCCGTATGATAGCAAACTACTCTCATTCATCTTTAAAAACTGTTTGGGATGGTATCTCTATAGTTATTACTTTTGATTCTAACCATAAAAAAGCGATGCATATAGCTAAAGAGGCAGCGAAAAAGTATTCAAAAGGTTATACGGATATAACAAGAAAACAGCTCAATAAGCTTAGAAGTCACTACAGTCTTAAAAATACAAATGTTGAACCAAGAGTATTCTCTTTTATAGAACCTCACGGAATAAATATAGAGTCTTGGTACCTTACAAATGCTTATGCAACTTTGACTTTAAGAAGTGTTATATCAACGGAAATCATAGATGCCTTTAATGCTGAAGATGATATTACTATAGCTTACCCTACACAGAGACTTCATGTTTCAACACAAAGTGCTATGCCCACAGCACATTCAAGTGAGCTTGTTTAGATGAAGAAAGTATATTTTAAAACTTTTGGTTGCCGTACAAATCTTTATGATTCTCAAGTTATGATGAGTGCACTTAAAGATTATGAAATAACTGAAAATGAAGCAGAAGCAGATGCTATCGTTATAAACTCCTGTACAGTTACTAATGGTGCTGATTCTCATGTTCGCTCTTATATCTCTCATATTGAAAAAAATGGTGCTGATGCAAAACTTTTTTTAACGGGTTGTGGAGCTCACACAAAAGGAGAGTCACTACTTAAAGAGAAACGAATACATGGTGTTTTTGGTCAGAGTGAAAAAGAAAAAATAGATTTTATGCTCTCACAAGAGAAGCCTTTTTATGACCCTGGTGACTTGAATCACATAGATGAAGCTGTTGTTGATGATTTTGTTGGAAAAAGTAGAGCGTTTATTAAGATTCAGGAGGGTTGTAACTTCCGATGTTCATACTGTATAATCCCATTTGTTCGTGGAGATGCTAGAAGTATGAACGAGAGTCGTATTTTAGAACAGATAAGCAGACTTGCTCTTAATGGATATGGTGAGTTTATTTTAACAGGAACAAATGTTGGAAGTTATGGACAGGACACTAAAACATCATTAGCAACTTTAATGAAAAAAATCTCTCAAATTCGTGGAGTTCGTCGTATACGTTTAGGGAGTGTTGAACCTATTCAGGTGACAGATGAATTCAAAGAGATTCTAGATGAACCGTGGCTAGAGAGACATCTTCATATAGCACTGCAACATACATCACCAACTATGTTGAAGCTAATGAATAGACGTAATGTTTATAAGCAGGATAGAGTGCTTTTCGAACTTTTGGCAGAAAAAGGTTTTGCCATAGGTACTGACTTCATTACAGGGCACCCTGGTGAGAGTGAGGCATTATGGAAAGAAGCGATGATAAACGCAAGAGAGCTTCCTTTGACTCATATTCATGCTTTTACATACTCTAAACGCGATGGAACTCAATCTGCTACAATGAAACCAGAAGTGAATGGAAAAATTGCAAAATCAAGGCTGCATGAGCTCGAGGAACTTATAAGCTCTAAGAACTATCATTTTAGAGAGGATTTTCATGGCGAGTTGGATGTTCTCATTGAGCAGGAAAAAGATGGACTGTTCCATGGACATGATCAACACTTTAATAAAATAGTTCTTGAATCAAATGAAGATCTTGTTGGAAACTGGGTAAATATTCAAAATTATGAAGTGAGAGAGGATTTTAATTATGCTAAACTCTAGTGCAAACAGAATAGCTCTATATGTCTCTGCGTTTGTTATTGTATCGTTGGTTATATTTGCGATAGTTCGTGATAACTCTGAGCCTGTCACCTTAAGTCAAGCGAATAAGATGCTTGCAGATCATACTGTAGAAAAAATTGTAGTATCAAAAGAGTATGTTTATCTCAAAACCAAAGAAAGTGTATATAAAATAGCATCTTCACAGGTCACTCCAAAAATGTTTATTGACTATAAAGTAGAAGTTGGAAGTGAATCAAATATTGTACTCTATATACTTTTTACTGTTCTGTTTTTTGGGCTGGGCTCTTTGCTTTTAAGAGAGTGGCAAAAAAGAAGTGGCTACTCGATTACTACAACAGGAATATCTAAGGATAACTCTACAGGGACAGGGGCAGGGGTTGACTCAAGTACTCCAATAGCGTCAATAAAGAGTGATGTAACATTTAATGATATTGGCGGTATTAGTGATGTTAAAATAGAGCTTGAAGAGATAATTGACTTTATGAAAAATCCAAAACGCTATAAAAGTTTTGGAGCACGTATGCCTCGAGGTGTACTTCTTGTAGGTCCTCCTGGTGTTGGTAAGACAATGATTGCAAAGGCAGTAGCTCATGAAGCAGGGGTTCCGTTTTATTACCAAAGTGGTGCTTCATTTGTTCAAATATACGTTGGAATGGGTGCAAAGAGAGTACATGATCTTTTCTCAGCTGCAAAGAAACATGCACCTTCGATTATATTTATAGATGAAATTGATGCAGTTGGTAAAAAGAGAGATGGGCAGAGAAATGATGAACGTGAAGCTACCCTGAACCAACTACTCACAGAGATGGATGGTTTTGAGGGTTCTAGCGGTATTATAGTTGTTGCTGCAACAAATAAAATAGAGGTACTTGATTCTGCACTTTTACGTGCAGGTAGGTTTGATAGACGTATATTTGTTGAACGTCCGACAAAACGTGAACGTGAGTCTATTCTCTTGAAATATCTTGAGAAAGTTCCTAATAGTCTTGATGTGAAAACTGTAGCAAATATGACAGTAGGCTTTAACGGTGCTTCATTAGCTGCACTTGTAAATGAAGCAGCTCTTCTATCTCTGAGACAAAATGATTTTCAAGTGACAATCGAGCATTTTCATCAGGTTAAAGATAAGGTTATGTTTGGAAAGAAAAAACTTCAGATGTTAAATGACAAGCAGAAGGATTTTAGGATCTCTTATCAGGCAGGTAAAGTAACAGCTGCTACATATTTTGACCTTCCTTTTGAGAAGTTGATGCTTTCAAATGAGAGTTTAACTCCTACTACAGATGAGCCTTTTATAAAACAGGAGTTAGAGTCAAGAGTAAAGATGCTTCTAGCTGGAATGGTAGCCTGTGATATAAAATATAATGAGCATGCAAGTAGTGCAGCAAAAGATCTAGCAGATGCTAAAAAACTTGTAAAAAATATGTGTGAAGAGTATGGAATGTGTTCTTCTTTACTTCCTAAAGAAGAAGAGCAAGAAGTTATGCTTAAAAGGCTATATGGTGAGACGAGAACACTTTTAGAGAAGTTGTTTAAAGTTGTTTACAGTGTTGAATCTGTACTTCTTGAGAGAGAAAGTATTACAAAAGAAGAGGTCAAAAAGTATATCAATGAAATTTTTTAGTGGTTTTTCACTCAAAAATGAGAGCTACCTCTTCTCTGAGTATATAAAAGAGTCTGACTATACTGTTTGTGGGTTTAGTTATGGTTGCATAAAAGCTTTGGAGCAAGTCAAAGAACTTTTAGAAAAGGGAAAAAGAGTAGATACTCTTCAACTTTTTTCTCCTGCATTTTTTCAAAGTAAAGATGAGAAGTTTAAACGGCTGCAGTTAATGTCATATAAAAAGAGTGAAGTACTCTATATGAAGCAGTTTATCTCTTCATGTTTTTCCCCTTGGGAAAAAAAGATAGTTGAACATACGCAAACAACAATAGAAGAGTTAAGAGAGTTACTTGAATATAGATGGAATTTAGAAGAACTCGAAGAGTTGGTCAAAAAAGGTGTTGTAATAGAAGTTTATCTTGGTGGTAGAGATGAGATTATAGATGTAAACGCAGCATATGAGTTTTTTGTAGAAGTTGCAACAGTTACATATATAAAAGATGCAAATCACTTTTTACAAATAAAATAGTTAAGGAAAAATATGAGTGAAATTAAGATAGGTGTTATAACAGCGAGCGATAGAGCAAGCAAAGGGATATATGAAGATATTTCAGGAGTAGCGATTCAAGATACTATGAAAGATTATTTAGTCAGTGAATTCGAAATAGAGTATAGATGTATTCCTGACGAGCAGGATACTATTGAATCAACTATGAAAGAGCTATGCGATGAAGCAGGGTGTTGCTTAGTTGTTACAACAGGTGGAACAGGTCCAGCACTTCGTGATGTGACTCCTGAAGCTACCGAAAATGTGTGTGAAAAGATGATGCCTGGTTTTGGTGAATTAATGCGTCAAGTTAGTCTGCAGTATGTACCTACAGCAATACTTTCACGTCAAACAGCTGGAATTAGAGGGAAGTCCCTTATTATAAATTTACCAGGAAAACCAAAGTCAATTCGTGAGTGTTTGGATGCAGTTTTTCCTGCCGTTCCCTACTGTATAGATTTAATAGAAGGTCCGTATTTAGAGACTAATGAAGAGGTTATTAAAGCTTTTCGTCCAAAAGCAAAATAGATGGCAGAGATGACACTTGCAAACTCTTTTGAAGCTAAAGAAGCTTTTGAACTAGTAAAACATCTACAACTATATTTTGTAAATAAACTAAATGGACTTAGTAAAGAGTTTGGAGAGAACCAAGGGTTTGAAGAATTAGAGTGGTTAAGAGACTCTGGAAAACATGGTGGGGGTTCTCGTTATGAAGCTAGAGATTATGAGCTGTTTAATAGAGCTTCAGTCAATATATCTCAGGTCCATTATGATGATATAAGTGAAAAAAAACTCTCCTCAGCAACTGCTATATCAACGATTATTCATCCAAAAAATCCAAATGTTCCCTCTATGCACATGCATATATCGTGGACACAACTTAGAGGTGAAAATGGATATTGGAGAATTATGGGTGATCTGAATCCATCCATTAAAAGTGAGTCTGATAAAAAGAAGTTTGATAAGATGTTGCAAGAGTCATCTAAAGAGTATTATGAGGAGGGGAGTATAGCAGGGGATAAGTACTTCAATATTCCAGTTCTAAACCGCACAAGAGGTGTGAGTCACTTTTATTTAGAAAATTTTAATACAGAGAATTTTGAAACAGATAAGTTATTTGCTAAAAGTATGGGTGAAAATATAATCGATACATACATAGAGATTATCAGAGAGGCTATAAAAAGAAACCCAAGTTTTACATCTAAGGAGCAAGAAACGCAGTTGGCATACCATACGCTTTACCTCTTTCAAGTACTAACTCTTGATAGAGGAACAACTTCAGGACTTCTTATTCACGATCAAAATGATATTGGCATTATGGGTTCTATACCATCACATGTTAATAGAGAGCTGTTAAGCTCTTGGGTTGAGTTGATGCCTAAGCCTCAAGATAAGCTTGTTTTGTCGATTTTAGATGCACTTCCAGATGAAATGCCAACACCTGTAGATGAGACTACTAAGAAAAAGTTAGCTTCTGCAGTGCGAAAGCATTATACTTTATATCCAGAAGCCTTAGATATGCAGGCCTCTGGAACAACAATACCTACTACTGTTGGAAATCACAACTAGATAGAGAGTCGAATACCAACAGGACAGTGGTCTGAACCTGTGATGTAGTCAAGTATAAACGCATCTTCAAGGTTCTCAGCCAAGTCTTCACTTATAAAGAAGTAGTCAATTCTCCAGCCCACATTTTTAAGTCTAGCACTTGAACGGTAAGACCACCAGCTATATCTATCAATCTCATCACCATTAACGTACCTAAAAGTATCTATGTAACCGTGGTCAAGCAGTTTGTCTATCCACTCACGCTCTATTGGTAAAAAACCTGATGTTTTAGAGTTTGCTTTTGGGTTTTTAAGATCAATCTCTTTGTGGGCTGTATTGACATCACCACAGATAATAATAGATTTTCCATCCTCACGAAGTTTTTCACAATAGTCTAGTAAGTCATCATAAAATTTCATTTTATAAGCGAGTCTTTCATCATCTTTTTGACCATTAGGAAAGTAGATATTAAAGAGCACAATATCGTCATAATGAGTTTCTATTATACGACCTTCGTTCATAGTGTCTATATGACTTGCTATTGAAGTATAATCACTTGACAGAGTACTATAAGTAGCTGTTCCGCTATAACCTTTTTTTTCTGCAGAGTTTATATGACGTTCTGCATACTCCTTTTCAAATAGAGAGTCTGGTATCTGTTCCTCAAGAGCTTTTATCTCTTGGAGGCATAAGATGTCGGTTTCTCTCTCATCAATCCATTTAAGTGCTTCTTTGTTTGCTACAGCACGTATTCCATTTACATTCCATGATATTATCTCTATAGAGTCTGACATTTTTAGCCTATGTAGTGAGTTTTAAGTTGAAAATTATATCAAAAAAGTGATTGATATATATCAATGATTTTCCATAGTGCTTTTAGTTAGAATATTACTCAAGAATAGAAAATTATAAAAGGATAAATAATGTTATTAGAACCAAAAGATGTTCAACAAGTATCTAATGAAGTGATGAATATGTTACATGCAGAAGAGCTAGAGATTATAAATAATTTTCATGACGCTGTTATCGCAGAAGATATAGCTAAAATTGACGAACTTTTTCCAGTAGTTGAGTTTGATGTTGAAGATCATTTCTCTACAGAAGAGCAGATGATGGAAGAGAGTAAA
>JANTGV010000049.1 GCA_024762745.1 Sulfurimonas sp.
CATAACTCTTAGTCCACTAACACTTAATGATGCAATAAATATTTTAAAAAAACAGAACTTAGAGATAAAAGCAGCCAAACTTGATGTTAAAGTTGCCAAAGAAGATGCAGATACAGTTTCTGGAATGAACTGGGGTAAACTTGATTTTGAACAGAATATAGCCCGTTCAGATGACGCTGGAAATGTATTTGGTTTTAAACTTACATCTCGCGAGGCTAGTTTTGGAGATTTTGGTTTTGCCGAGTTTGACTCTACAAATCCAAATATTTTAGATGTTCAGCCAGAGGACTTAAACTATCCAGAAGACAGAAATTTTTTCCAGAGTAAACTTAAATATGAAATTCCACTTTTTACAGGTTTTGCTCTCTCTAGTTACTCAGACATCAAAGAGTCTATGATAAAGATGAAGAGTTTAGAAAAAGAGCAACTTGTAAATGAAAAAATTTATCAGCTTAGAAAGAGTTTCTACGATATGGCACTCCTTAAATCATCAATGAAAAACCTCAATAAGATTTTAAAAAATATTGATGTACTTGAAGAGATGACGCAGAGTATGATAGATGTTGGATACGCTAAAAAGGTTGATCTTTTAGAGGTAAAAGCTAAAAAGGGTAACGTAGAGAGACTTCTAATGAATATGGAGTCAAACAAAAAACTTCTCTATCACTACTTAAGTTTTCTTCTTAACCAAAACGTAAATAACATAACAGCTCCAAGTGGTGATGTTCCTATGCCGATATACAGCGATGCAGATATATTGAATAATAACCTTGATATTCAAAAAGCGCAGACTGGTCTTACCATAAGAAAAAGTATGTTAAATGCATCAGAGGCATCATACTATCCTACTGTCGGTGCGTTTGCTGAACTTGCAACTGCTGATGACACTTTTTTAGGTGATGCAGGTGACCATAAATCCTATACAGTCGGAGCAAGACTTACTTGGAATATTTTTAATGGCGGTATAGACAGTGCAAAAATTGAAAAGTCAAAGCTAGAACACCTTAAAACGCAATCACAGGTACAGCTTGCAAAAAAAGGCATAGCACTACAGATAGCAAAAATTAGAACTGAGATATCAAGTGCAGATGATGAGATAGCATCTTTAAAAGATGAACTTGCATTAGCAGATGTTATTTATGAGAACTACGAAGGAAGATATAAAGAGAAACTCTCTTCTATGAGTGACGTAATCATAAAACAGTCTGAGCAAATTCAAAAAATTCTAGAGCTGCAGGTAGCGAAAAACAAACGCAACCAAAAAGTATTTGCACTAGAAAAAATAGCAAACGGAGAGTATAAATAATGATACGAAAAATTTTAATAATAGTAGCACTCGGTGCTACACTTACAGCAGAGACACTAACTCTCTCAGGAAGCGTTATCTCTGATAACCAGAAGATGATTACAAGTAGATTTATGGGATTTGTAACAAATGTAAATATTTCAGAAGGTGAAAAAGTCCGTAAAGATCAGACTCTTTACACTATTGACTCACGCGAAATAGACTCTGCAAAAAGACAGTCTGAGCTCTCTCTTCAAATGTACCAAAACCAATACACAAATGTAAAACTAAACCTAGAGAGATATAAAAGACTTCTTGAAAAAGATATGGTTTCAAAATATGAAGTTGAAAACCTTGAGCTTGCTGCTCTGAACCTTCAAGATATGATCTCTATAGCTGAAGCAAGGCTCCAAGAGGTAAACAACCAGTATAAATACTTAAACATAAAAGCTCCAAACAGCGGTGTGGTTGTTGCTAAAAATATAAAAGTTGGCGAGATGGCAATGCCAGGTATGCCTGCCATAATCCTTTCAGACTTAAGTAACCTGAAAATCTCTGCTGAAATCGCTGAGAGTAATCTTGCAATGATTAAACATGGAAAAAAAGTTACTGTTAAAATACCTTCGCTTGGAATCAATACAATCGGTAAAATATCTGCAATTATTCCAAACTCCAACCCTATGACTCACACTTTTAAAATCAAGGTCTCATTCAAGACTAACAATAGATCAGTGTATCCTGGTATGTATGCAACAATAGACATAAACTAAGGTAATAATATGCAAAATCACAAACCTTATGAACCAACAGATATAGCAGGAAAACTTGCTCGGGCATTTCTAAGAAATCCTCTTACAGTTGTTCTTGGTATATTTCTTCTAGCTATTGGCTATTTAGCCCTTTTGATTATGCCTCGTGAAGAGAATCCTCAAATGGTAGTTTCAGGCTCCACAGTTATCGTTGCCCTACCAGGTGCGAGTGCAGCCGAAATACAAAAAGTCATCGTTCAACCTCTTGAGAGAAAGATGAAAGAGGTAAAGGGTGTCGAGCATATTTTTGGTCGAGCTATGGATAACGTTGGTATAGTAAACGCAGCCTTTTATATCGGTGAGGAAAAAGAGGACTCCAACCTTAAAGTCTATGATAAAATCATGCAAAACTCAGATATTTTCCCTCAGGGTGCTATGAGTCCAATCATAAAACCTCTTGATATCGATATCGATATTCCCGTTGTCTCTATCGCTTTTTTTGCAAGTGACAATAGTATAGGTCATGTTGAACTGCATGATAAAGTCAAAAAAATTCAACACCACCTCAATGGCTTACCTAATGTTGCAGTCACTGCCATAAAAGGTGACCACAAACACCAGTTTAATATAGAGGTCGATCTCAATAAACTTTCAGGTTATAACATCTCTATGGGGCAGATTGTTGAATCAGTTCAGTCTCTTGCCTATAGTGTTCCTGCAGTTAAAAACAGAACTAAAGATAATGAGATAGTTATGCTTGGTGTTAAAAACGCTATAGAGAGTTCAAAGGATGTTGGTAATATTATGGTTGCTCAATACATGGGTTCTCCAATCTACTTAAAAAATATTGCCAAAATTACAGACTCATATAATATACAAAACTTCCAGTCTGCTTCTATCAGTATACAATCGGATGATGGAAAGTTTTCACCTCTTCAAGAACAGGTAACCTTAACGGTCTCCAAACTACAAGGTACAAACGCAGTTGTTATTGCAAACGCAGTTAAAAAAGAGTTAGAGTCTTACAAAGAGTTTTTAAAGAGTAATGGTATTAACTATGTCATCACAAGAAATGATGGAGAGAGAGCAAACGAAGCTGTAAATGAGCTTGTTTATCACTTAGTACTTTCTATTGTAATCATCGCTGTTTTACTTGTTTTAGTTCTTGGTTGGAGAGAATCTCTCATCGTTACTTTTACTGTTCCTGCTATTTTAGCTATTACACTTTTTGTAGCTTACTTAAGTGGTCAAACCATCAACCGTATTACTCTCTTCGCATTTTTACTCTCGCTAGGTCTACTTGTTGATGCCGCGATTATTGTTATTGAGAATATTCATAGACACTACCACTCAGTTGAGTCTTCTCACGAGAGTGATGATGACCTTATGATTAAGGCGACAGATGAGATTGGGCCACCTACAAATATAGCAACACTTGCAATTATCATGACTATGGTACCTATGGCCTTTGTTGGCCAAATGATGGGTCAGTTTATGAAACCGATTCCTGCCAATGTACCAGTTGCTCTTGTCGCTTCACTTTTTGTTGCATACATCTTTACACCTTATCTGGCTGTAAGAATGTTAAAAAAACCGGACCACTCCAAACAAACAAATCATGACAAGGGAGAGCATTAATGTTTAAAAAGTTTGAAAAAGCTGTTTTAAATGGCATACAGAGCTCTGCTCAAAGAAAATTTATACTTATAGGGACGCTTGTTGCGTTTATACTATCCGTGATGATGATAGCCCCTACAAAAATAGTATTAGCAAAGATGCTTCCGGGTAAAAACAATGACACCTTTACTGTATATATAGATTTGCAAAATGGAAGTTCTATTGAGCAGACAAAACAAGTAAGTGACTGTGTTGTCGGCTTTATACAAAAAGAGAAAGAGGTTCTTGATACTGAAGTTTTTTTAGGTACAGGTTCACCTCTTGATTTTGCAGGACTTATTAAAGGTTCACACTTTAAAAATTCAGAAAATGTGGCTGAAATCGTTTTAAACCTTACGAAAAAACATCATAGAGTGGAACCATCATATATGATGGTTCAAAGAATGAGACCTATCATAAACCAGACATGTTCTCAACTCTTTCCAAATACGAAAATATCTTTTGTAGAACCACCTGCCGGGCCTCCGGTTTTAGCAGCAGTTGTTGCAGAGATATATGGATACGATTCAAAAGGAATCAGAAACCTAGCAGATAAAGTCTCTAATGTATTTGAGAGTACTGAAGGTCTAGTTGATGTTGATGTAATGCAAGATGATATCTACGACACTTACGAAATAAAAGTCAACACAGAAAAAGTTTCACGTTCAGGTGTCTCTGTAAAACAGTTAAATGATATTCTTTACCTTGCGTTTGAGGGTATGAATATAGCTGTTAAAAACTCTGATGTTTATTCAGATCAGATTCCAATCTATCTCTCACTGAGTAAAGAGTCTAAAAAGTTCTCTACAAAAGACATAAACGCAGTAAAAGCAAAACTGGCAGCTCTTAAACTTATGAATAAAATGGGCATGATGACTCCATTAACAGAACTTGTAACAGTTATACCTAAAAAATCTAATCCAATGATTCTAAGTAAAAACCTTTATCAGATGACAAATGTAATGGCTGAGACAGATATGGTATCTCAAGTTTACCCTCTCATGGATGCAAGAAGTGTGATTTTAGATACATTCTCCGATGAGTATGAGATCACAACAACCGGTCTCTTTAATCTTGAACTTAAAGAGAAGAGTACAGGCTCTATATATAGACTCGTTTGGGATGGAGAAATGGAAGTTACACTCGATACCTTTGTAGAGCTTGGAGCTGCGTTTATAGCTGCTTTAGTACTTATATTTTTACTTATGGTAATTTACTATAAGAGTTATACACTAAGTGGAATCATTTTGTTAGGTTCTTTTCTCTCTATAATCGGTGTAATTGTCGGTCACTGGATAATGGATTTATTCACCACAGACACATTCTTTTTAACTGCGACATCTCTCATCGGATTTATTGCACTCATAGGAATCAGTTCTCGTAACTCTTTGCTACTTATAGACTTTACAAAATCTCTGATGGATGAAAAAGGAATGCATAAAGCAGAAGCTATCGCATACGCAACAGCAACACGTGCTAAACCGATTTTCTTAACTGCAGCAGCTATTATTCTTGCTTCGACACTTCTTGCTGGTGATGCAGTCTTTGGTGGTCTTGGTGTTGCTCTTATATTTGGAACTGTAGCGGCTGTTGTAGCTTCACTTATAGTAGTACCAGTACTCTTATATATGGCAGATTTGGAAACGCACTTTCACTTTCATGAAAAAAGAGCTGTATCTATAAACGATCCACTTTAATCTCAACTCTTTAATTTCTTCATCTCGCTCCCATGCTTTGATTGGGAGTGTATACTGATTTATCTTACTTTACTCTCTATTGCTATTGATGTATGCATTCCCAAGTCCAACTTGGGAACGAGAAAATTATATTAGTAGAACGTGATTGTTGTTAAAGGATGAAGAGTTGTTTTCTCTTCTCAATAGAGAAGAGAATCAGAAGTGTAGTATATTTATATACGAGCGTAATTTACACTAATACAAGCATCTAAGCTTGCGAGTTCTGTAAGTGTTGTATCATCAACTGTATTATCAACTAAAATAACAGCCAGTGCCTGACCTTCGCTATTTCTTGAGAGTGAAAAGTCTGCAATATTAACATTGTGACTTGCAAGAGTGGAACCTATACTTCCGATAACACCAGGAACATCACTGTTTTTAAACAGAATCATATCACCTTTAAGAGCAACTTCAATATCAAAACCATCAATAGCAACAATACGTTTCACACCATCATCAAAGATAGTAGCTGAAATACTTGTTGTACCCTCAGCAGTTGTTAGTTTTACAGTAATTAAGTTCTTAAATACAGCAGAGTCAGCAAGTGCTTCTGACTCTATTTTTATACCTTTCTCTTTGGCAACAAAATCTGCGTTTACATAGTTGATTGTGTCTCCACTACTTTGACTCATTGCACCAACTGCAACGAAAGTAGCAAGAGAGTCTACATACTCAGCTATATCACCATGACCACTTACTTTAATAGCAATGATTTGAGACTTGTTCATTTGAGACTCTAAGAAACCGATTTTTTGTCCCATCTCTAAGAATGGTTTTACAAATGATGGTATTTTAGACTCATCTATCGGTAGGTTCATCGCATGTGGATATGCGATACCTTTTGCTGCTTCCATTGCGTTTGCTGCTGCTTGTGTACCGATATTGTACTGAGACTCAAAAGTATTTGCACCTAAGTGAGGAGATACTGTTACATTATCAAGGTCTAAAAGTGGATGGTCAATTGCTGGTTCTTTGTTAAATACATCGATACCTGCAAAACGGATTTTACCGTTTGTAAGGTTGTTATAGAGTGCTTCTTCATCGTAAAGACCACCACGAGCACAGTTAATTACAACTACACCATCTTTCATCTGTGCAAATTCTGCCTCACCAATCATACCGATTGTCTCTTGATTTTTAGGTGTGTGAATCGTGATAATGTCACACGCTAAAATATCTGCAAAGTCTTTAGTGTAGGTCATATCTAAATCTGTTACTTTTGAAGGATGAATATATGGATCATATGCAACAATATCCATCTCAAAAGCCTGTGCACGTTTTGCAACGCGAGAACCGATGTTACCAAAACCGATTACACCAAGTTTTTTCCCTTTCATCTCATACCCATACCATTTTTCTCTTTTCCAAATTCTTTGGTTTTTAAGGTGATCATGTGAATATGGGAACATTCTCATACATGAAAGCATATGTGTCAAAGTAAGTTCAACTGCAGCTATTGTATTTGCAGTTGGCACATTCATGACGATAATACCCTCTTTTGAACACCCTGGGATATCTACATTGTCAACACCAACACCCGCACGAACAATCGCTTTCATGTTTTTTGCATTTGCTATAAACTTCTCATCTACGTCAGTTGAACTTCTAGTAATAGCTACATCAGCAGTTGGAATTATCTTCTCTACCAATTCAGTTTTATCAACATCTGCTGCCATTACAAAATTTATAGTATCATCGTTTTTAAGCATTTCAAGACCAGCTTCATGAATGTGGTCACAAACTACTACTGTATGTTTTTTCATTTAATATTCCTCTTTATACGGCTTCACACTTGCCGAAATTTGATAGTTTTTTAGT
>JANTGV010000050.1 GCA_024762745.1 Sulfurimonas sp.
CACACTAACTAAAGCTAAGACTATCGTTCTCATTTGAGGAACGACTGTAATCAATCTTAGTAATCTAAATACTCTTAAAATTCTTAATATCTCAAAACCAGCACTCGATGGAATAAGTGATATCGCCACAATTAAAAAATCAAATATACTCCATCCATCTTTAAAAAATGCCACTCTGTGTGCAAATATTCTCAATACAATCTCTATTGTAAAAATAGTAATTACCAAAGAATCAAAGAAGAGTAAATATGTACCATATTCCGCCATAATAGACTTTGAAGTCTCCAAGCCCATCGTTATACCATTAATTATTATCAATACAATAATGAAGTTTTTAAATTTTGAATTTTCTACAAGTTCAGTAATATAATTACGCATATAAGCCCCTGATTTTTTGGGAATTTTATCAAATAATTATAAATGTGTAGAAATTAAAATGGAACTTTTAGAAAAATAGAAGAAGTATAGTATACGGAATAAACCGTATACTAAGAGAGTAGTTAATCTTTAATATTAACAGCGTATGCTTTTCCTGAAAGAGGAACCCATGGACGCTTAATGTGTCTTGGACGACGCAACTTATCACTAGAGTTAAGAGGACGAGTTAAATCATCTCTCCAACCTTGGTAAATTTTAAAGTTATTTTCATAGTTAACATAAATATCACCTATCTTATCCCCAGCTTGCGCAGGCTCTAGAATAACTTTTTGGTGCCAACAGTGCATACCTGAAATTGGATCCGGATGAGCTGCAGCTACAGCATTTTGCCATGAACCACTTAATCCATCCCACCAGATATTTGCACTATCTTTATTATAATCCGCAAATCTTTCAGATGCAAAAGGTTTGATACCCTCTACCCATTTTAATTTACCGATCTTACCATCCATTTGAAGTTCAGCAGTTGGAACACCGAAACTATTCATTCCACCGTTTCCATCATAATCTTCAATCTTAATCTGACCACCTTCTTTACCAGCATTTTCTACAGCAGCTGCCATAAATTTAGGGTCATTCATGTTACGTGTAACTGGTTGAGAATCAACTTTACCATCTGTTACACCATTTGGAATATTTACAGAGTTAACAAGTTTCCATCTACCACCGTGGTGTGAACAAGCTAAAGTACCTGGAAGTACACCCTCAGTCGGAACAGCCATAGCTACAAAGTAACCTGATTCAAGACCAGTAACACTATCTGTAATTCTTACACGGATAGCATCACCACGTTTGAAACCTTGACGCTTAGCATCTGGTGTTGAGATCCAGATTGGGTCATGGTTTTGTGAAATCTCCATAAGGTGTTTAGAGTTCGCAGAACGTGTATGAATGTTATACGGTAGTCTAAATACGGTGTTTAATGCATATGAATCTTTTTCTGTCATGTAAGTATGGTCTACATGGGAAACAATTTGTGGCATTGCTTTTTTCTCTTCCGGAGTTCTTGGATAGAATGGAATAGCATACTCTGGCCATTTCCAATCATCTGCCAACCACTCACAGAAGAAGTCAAGTTTCTTATCTAATGTTGCGAAACCTTCCATTACTTTGCCATCTACTTCAATAGCAACTGGTTTTTTATTATCTTTATACTTATGATCACCATGATGATCTTTTGCATATATAACACCTGTTCTCTTATCTTTAGATAAATCACGTTTATCATATTTATGACCATGTGAAATAAGGTTATTACCATCAAATTTAGCGAGTTTCTCTTGTGCAGAGTAGATTTTATTCTCTTCCATCCATGCACCATGATCTCTCATATACTCATAAACTGGGAACTCTGCGTTTTTGTATCTATCGTCTGATGTAGCTGTACGCTTAAGATTTGGTAAGTTGTCACCAAACGCAGCATCATACCACTCAGCAATAGTAACCGGAGTTCCTGGAGTCTTTTTAGATTCCCACATAGACTTAATAGTCTTAGTTTTAGCAGCATCTAGGAAAATATCACCTTTTGGATCTATATAGTTAACACACATATCGAACCAAAATTCATTCTCTTCCCAAACTTCACCAAGACCAGCTTTAATGTGTGCTTCAAGTGTTGCACGAGCAGGATTATTAGGTTTCCATCCAGCTTTCTCAAGAGCAACTCTCATAACCGGCTGACGGAACGAAGTCCAACGTGCTGGCATAGTAGCCTCAGAGTGCTGATCGTGTCTTTCACCAGCAAGACCAACAGGAAGAATATAATCTACATACCAGTTAGTCTCAGACCACACAGGAGATAAGTTAAATGTTAGTTCCATTTTAGACTCATCTTTAATAGTCTCAATCCATCTGAAACCATCTGGATTAATCCAAACAGGATTATACATACGAGGAATCCAAACAGAAAGTTTCTTAGGAACATTCATCCCTTTAGCAGTCCACTTCTCTTGCCACTGAGTATCTGCAAGTAGGTGAGGAAGTAAGAAAGACATCTCATAGGTAGATAGAGGCCATTCAGGTGGCCATGAAAGCTCATTCCAAGTATCAATCTTTGGAATATCTGAACCACGTTTTCCTTGTCCAACAGTAGCAGAACCACCTTTACCTGCTACAGAGATTACATGGAAGTGGTGGAAGAAAGTTCCACCTTCAGGGCCAATTGCACCACGAAGTGCTAATGGTAAGAAACCTGTACGACCACTCATCCAACCACCACGATTACCAGCAGCAGTTGCTCTCCAGAAGTAAGTTGAAACTGAAGTACCAGCCCAAATAAACATATCATAAAGCTCTTCAAGTTTATACGCAGGTACATGTGTCTCTTTTGAAACATGTGCAAGTGTATATGGTGTATATAGCTCTTTAATCGTATCTAAGAATGTATCAAAGTCATTTTTAGTTGGAACTTTTGAGATATACCCTTTTTGTACCATATACTCTAAATAAGCTCTATTATCTAAGAATACTTCCCAGTTCATCCACTTCTTAACGAAATCTCTATCAACTTTACCTTCATTCAGAATTCTCTGAGTTAAGTAAAGGTAGATGAGAGGTTCAGTACCTGGCCATGCAGCAATCCACATGTCTGCCATACCTGCAGAGTTTGACATACGTGGATCCATAACAACAAGTTTAGCACCCTTAGCTCTAGCATCAGCAATAAATGAAGCTGATTGTTGGAAATAGTGACCAGCATCAGCAGCGTGAGAAGAGTTAAGGAAAATAAGTTTAGCATTTGCCCAATCCGGAGAACTTCTATCATCATTAGCCCACTGAATAGTAGGAGTACGTCCACCTGATGAACAAATGTTCGTATGTGAATTGAAACAATCAGAACCTAATGTATGCCATACTTTACCAGTAAATCCGTTCTCATTTGGACGACCAACGTGGAACATTACAGATTTTTTAGATAAATCATCACCTTTTCTCAGTGTATCACCCATCTTCGTACCGATAGTTGTCATAGCTTCGTCCCAAGTAGTACGAACCCATTTACCCTCACCACGAGCAGAACCTGGAGCTCTTTTTAGTGGGAATGCAATTCTATCTGGATCATACATCTGTGACTGTGTAGCGTAACCTTTTGCACAGTTTCTACCACGAGAAGCTGGATGCAGTGGGTTACCCATATACTTTTTAACTGTAAAAGTTTTTTTATCAATCCAAGCTGTTAAACCACAAGATGCTTCACAGTTTGAACAAGCTGTAGGAACAATCATATAGTCGTTAACTTCAATTCCATCAGGATTATCTTCGCTTCTTACACCTTTACGCTCTAAACCACCACGTTTCCAGTCATCTCCATCTAACTCTTTAAAGTCATCCCACTCTTTCATTGGAGGGTAAAATGATAATGAGTCCGGAGTATCTGTAAACTTACTTTGCTCTACTGACTCTGCAAGTGCATCTGCTGTAAATACACCCTTAGCAATAGCGGCACCTGCAACAGTAAACGCAGCACCCTTTAAAAATGTTCTTCTACTTTGTAAATACATTTATATTCTCTCCTTAACTCATTGGTAATAATTGTGGGATCATTAACCATACATGTTTAACTATCCACAGACCTGCTAATGCCAAAATAGCCGCAAGTTTTAAAATCGATTCACTTTTACTTACACGGGCAAGTACAATAAGTAGCATCGGTAAAAGGTATGTCATCCACTGACCAATCCAGAACATAACAGTATATTCGCCATCGCCTTTGATGTACTCTAGAACGACAGCAACTTCTTCTGCTTTCATTGGACCAAAAATATACTCTGACATATAAATAATAAATGACATTAATGCACTTAAACCTAAAATAGTCCCTAAGTTTCTTTTTGCTTCCCAATCTAGCTTACCACCAAAGAAAAGGATTACAAATGCTGAACCTGAAAGTAGTGCTGCTAAAATCATTTGCGCCGCTTCGGCTGGCATCTGCCACATTTCACGAGCTGTACACTGTGACATTAACGCTGCTGTATAAAGAGTAACAGGGATTGCTAAAACAACTACCCAAGTTAACACTTTGTCAAACTTTTCATTATCTTTTTTGATAAAAGACAAGAACGCTAAAAGGAACAGTAAACCAACAAAAATAGTAGCCATCCAAGCACCAACTGTAATAGCTGAAGTCCAGTGTGGGTGGAAAAATATATGCCACATTCTAAATGGTTGATGTAAATCCGCTAATGTAAAGAGTAAAAATATATGAATAAATATAATCGATACAACTGTTACAGGAAACCTCAGACTACCAGATTGATCAGGATATTTTCTTAATAAAAAGAAAAGCATAAAAATTACACCTGTACCTATACTTTTTGCCCACATATTCATCGTAACTAACCAAGGCCATACTATGCCAGGAAGACCTACATCGAGTGTAACCACAGCATTTGTAGCTGCTAAAACTTCATGAGCTGCCATTAGTGACCTCCTATCGGCATTTTAGATGTCATTTTACCAAATAGGTCATGACCCTCTGGACGGAATGATGCAAGCGGATTAAGTGTAACATTACCACCACCTACATAGTAGTGATGAGGATTTGTATGCTTCTCAGGCTTACGTACTTGAACATTACCTTGGTTTCTTTGGATATATTTAGAGATACTTGACGTTGCATCATCTAAGTCACCAAAAATATTTGCCTCAACCGGACAAGCAACAACACATGCTGGCATCATCGAAGAAGCAATACGGTGTGCACAATATGTACACTTATCAGCTGTATTTGTTTGAGGATCTATATAGATTGCTCCATAAGGACAAGCCATAACACAACCTGCGCAACCGATACATCTCTCTTTATCAATGTTTACAATTCCATTCTCTAAATAATGAAGAGCAGATACTGGACAAATTCTCTCACATGGAGCATTTTCACAGTGGTTACATCTGAGTGGCGTAAATGTTCTTTTCGTCTCTGGGAAAGTTCCCACATCTACATACTTAACACGTAATCTCCATGTACTAAGTGGAACCTCATTTTCCACTTTACATGCGATCTCACATCCTTTACATCCCATACACAGATGCAAATCAACTAGGAAACCTAATTGCATATATTCTCCTTTTAGCCTTTTTATCAACGGCAAATTTAAGATTTATAACTATCACTAATAAACTTCAAAACAAGCCCTTATACATGACACATAGGGTTATTTGACTGTGTAAATATTAGCTAAGAAAGCTTAAAGTTGTTATAAATGTATAACAAAATTTTGATTATAATTTTGGTGTGAGTAGATTTGGAAAACTTATATGTTATAAAATTATATTTCCAGATAAAAGAAGAAAAACAAAGTTAAAAACGCCATATTAGTGACGTTTTAACCTGCTGTTATTTAGTTAGTCTAACCCTTACGGACTGCTCATGTGCCGTTAAACCTTCTGTATTTGCAATAAGTGCACACTCTTCACCTATCTCGTTAATACCTTTTTGACTAAAAGCGATAATAGATGTTTTTTTCATAAAATTCTCTACGCCCAGTGGAGAGTAAAACTTCGCTGTTCCACCTGTTGGAAGAGTATGGTTTGGACCAGCTACATAATCACCGATTGCTTCAGGAGTATAGTGGCCTAAAAAGATAGCTCCGGCATGCTTAATAAGTGGTAGAAGTTCAAAAGGTGAATTTGTTGCAACTTCAAGGTGCTCGGGTGCAATTTCATTCATAAGTTCTATTGCTTCCTCCATTGTCTTAGTTACTATAATAGCTCCACGCTCCTCTATAGACTTTCTCGCAATCTCATGACGAGGAAGTTTATGTAACCACTTTTCTAACTCTATTTTCACCTCATCAGCCAATTTTTGTGATGGAGTAATCAGAATAGAACTTGCCATCTCATCATGTTCTGCTTGTGAAAGCAAATCTATAGCTAAATGATTTGCATTTGCACTATCATCTGCTAAAACACCTATTTCACTTGGACCAGCGATCATATCAATATTTACATCACCAAAAACCATTTTTTTAGCAGTTGCAACGAAAATATTTCCCGGTCCTGTAATGACATCAACTTTTGGAATGTTTTCAGTTCCGTATGCCATTGCAGCTATTGCACTAGCCCCACCAACTTTATAGACTTCACTGACACCACAAAGGTGACAAGCAGCAAGTAATAACTCATTTGGTTCATTATCTGGTGTTGGAGTCGTTACAACTATGTTCTCTACACCAGCAACTTGAGCTGGAATAACATTCATCAAAAGAGATGATGGGTATGCAGCCTTCCCGCCGGGTATATAGAGTCCTGCACTATCAACAGGAGTTACACGCTGTCCAAGTATTGTGCCATTTGCCTCATCATCAAACCAAGATTTTGGTTTCTGCTTTTCATGATATGACTTGATTCTGTCATACGCTAAATGAAGTGATGCTTTTAAATCTTTATCTAAATTATCATATGCTCTACTCATCGATTCAGTTGAAATTTTCAGATCATCATCACTCAAAGGTTTCCAGTTGTCAAATTTAGCAATATGCTCTTTTAAAGCTGCGTTTTTATCACTCTTAATCTCATCTATTATATTTTGTACAATGGCACTAACATGAGCCATATCCATCTTACCTCGTCCAAGAAGCTCTTCAAACTCTGCTTTAAAACCAGATGAAGAAGTAGTTGTAAATATCATTTATTTCATCCTAACTTATTATTTTTTTTCTGTTGTACTACTATTTATTTTATCAAATTCAGTTTTTACAACCCCTACTGCATAGAGAAAATCTCGTGCTCCCAACGCTCCCATAAGTGGTTGAAACATTGGCTCACCATTAGGCTTTAAAAACCATATAGTC
>JANTGV010000051.1 GCA_024762745.1 Sulfurimonas sp.
AAAAGATGACAAACTGATTCAGAATGGAGCATTAGTTCTCTCTTTAGAAAATGAGCAAAAAGAGCCTGTTTCAGATCAAAAAGCTGTAAAAAAGCAGACCCTCCTTTCATTATTAAAAGTGAATGATAAAGAGGCTGTAAAAATGGAGCCAGTAGAGCTCAATCCAAAGATTATGGATAGCATGAGTACTAAAGAGATAAAAGCCTTAATAATGGGTGCAAAACAGTACCTAAAAGAGAAAATAGTTCAAAGTGATGCGTATAAAAGTGCAGAGATTAAAGAGCTTCCAAAAACTTTGAAGGGACTCTCTGAGTTAGCACAAAAGATAGGCATAGATATATCAAAGATAACTATTGAAGAAGTACAGATTAAAACAGCTTTAAGGGAGATACCTAGAGTTAAGGCACAAGAAGCTTTAAGGTCTCAAATAGCTCAAGAGAGAGGAAAGTCTCAGGCAGCAAGAACAGTTCAAGAGAGTGAAAAAGCTCAGAATATTGTCAAGGGAAAAGAACTTCCAGAAGTACATAAAGAGGCTAAGCAGAGTGTAGCTGTAAAAACTGATGATAAATATCAAGAGTTAGGAAGAATGCAAGAGAAAAAGCTTGAACAAACTACAGAATTCAAGATTCCAAAAGAGACCCCACTCTTTAAAGCACAAACGCAACGTGAACATACTACAGAGCAGTTAGTTGCGACTAAGGCTTTTAGAGTTGAAGAGAAAACGCCAAAAACGAGAGCTGATGAAACTCTAAAACTCCTTTTGCGTGGTGAGAAAGTATCACAAGCAACTCCTGCTTTAACAGCAGACTTTTCTGTTGCAACTGCTAGAGTTATAGCCCCAACTGCCACAAGTGAAGCAACGAAGTCTTTAGAGAGTTTGTTACATGGTGAAAACAGTGAGGCTCCAGCCAGTTCTTCTAAAACAGATGGTTTAACATCTTTAAAAGCAGATAGTTTTGAAGTAAAACTCAATGAAGCAAAACAGATGATTAAGTATCTCTCACAGGATGTTAAAAGCGCTATAGAGGACTATAAATCACCATTTACAAGAGTAAAAGTCCAACTGAACCCTCAAAAACTTGGAGAGGTGGATTTAACGGTTGTACAGCGTGGAAAAAACTTGCATATCAACCTTAGTTCTAATTCTGTAGCAATAAACACACTCTCTATGAATGCTAATGAGTTAAGAGTACAGTTAAATAACAATGGCATAAATAATGCTTCATTAAATTTTAATTCACAAGATTCAAGTAACTCTCAAGCTGGACAACAAGAGCAGCATAGGCAAAAAGAGCAGCAGGCTCAAGATGAGTATGGTTACTTTTATAATGAAGAACACAAGGAAGAGATTCTAAGCTCTTTAGAGATTGTAGTTCCTCATTATGCATAAAGGATAGAAAATGGCAATTACATCAACTGGCTTAAACGCAGCAACAAACGCAGAGTATCAAAAAGCAGTTACTGAGGTAGATAAGAGTGTTTTAGGTAAAGATGACTTCATGACCCTTCTGTTGGTTGAACTGCAGCATCAAGATCCGACAGAGCCTATGGACTCTGAAAAAATTTTAACACAGACTTCTCAATTGGCAACACTTGAAGCATCGGAAAATACGAATCAGGCTCTCTCTGATTTAGCAGCATCACTAGGTTCTACACAGCAGTACACTACTATAGCCGCTATAGGAAAAACAGCTGACTTAGGTTCAAATGCTATTGGTTATGATGAAGGAAGTACGAGTTCATTTGAGGTCTATTTTCCTCAAGATATAGCGAGTGGAACAGTTGAGATTCTTGATACGAATGGGCAGATAGTCAGTACGATGAATATTGAGCCAAATCAATCAGGTGTCTACCAGTTTGACTGGAACGGTTCACTAAGCAATGGAGATATAGCTGAGAGTGGTATGTATTATATCACGGCAAGTTACAAAAATCCTGCGGGGGATGATTTAACAACAAGAATGGGAGCTTATCCTATTGAATCAGTAAGGTTTGAAGATGGTGCAGCGCTAGTAAAAGTTGGTTCAAGTTATGTTGATATTGAAAATGTGGTAGAGATATACTAAGGATACGCACATGATGACACAAGCTTTTTATACTGGAATATCAGGACTTAAGACATATTCAGCAGGTATCGATGTTGTCTCAGATAATTTAGCAAATACAAACACAACCGGATTTAGAGGCTATAATGTCGAATTTGCATCTATGTTTGAGCAGAGTCTTGCTGCTACTAACACAAGTATAACAGACAGTACTATTGGAGTTGGTTCAAAGATACAAGGTACATCGATGATACAGACGAATGGTTCTCTCCTACTCTCAGATAAGAGCACTGATTTGGCGATTGATGGTGATGGTTGGTTTGGAGTTCAAGGGGAAGAGACACCGATTTATACCCGTGATGGGAACTTCACTTTTGATGCTAACGATGATTTGGTAACTCCAGATGGTTTACATGTTTTAGGAACAATGGGAAATAATATTAGTGCAGATGATGTTTTAACATCAAAACTGGCTGAGATAACACTTGGTGATGTGAATGCTCAGGAGAAACTGCGTTTTCCAAAGTCATTAACCTATCCGCCAGAACCAACAACTACCGCAAAATTTCTTGCAAATGTTGGTACTGAACCAAATATTATTACAGTGGGTGCAAGTGTTGTTGATAATCAAAGTAACAAAAACCATTTAAGACTTGAGTTTACGCAGAACCCTGTTCAGAACCCTCCAGGAACACAATGGAGTGTAGTAGCGACTACTCAAAGTCTGGACGGAAATACTATATATGATACACAGACAGGCAGTGTTGAGTTTGATTCTGCAGGAGCACTTATATCACATACTTTAACTACGATAGATAACAATGGTACACCTGTCAGTATGGATTTGGGTAGTGGATATGATGGTATAGTCTCTATTAGTATTCCTGTAGTCCCCGGTTCAAGTATAGCAGATGGAACTATTGGCGGTGAACTGATGGGGTATGCTATAAACAAAAACGCAGAGGTTATAGCCACTTTTACAAATGGTGAACAGAGTAGCGTGGGTAAGATTGCAGTTTTTCACTTTCAAAATGATCAAGGGCTGGAACGATTAACAGGTTCAAGGTTTCAAGAGAGCTCCAATAGTGGTGAACCACTTTTTTTTACAGATGAAAATGGTCAAAACATAATAGGTGCTGAGGTAGTAAACTTTAAACTAGAAGGTTCAAACTACGCTATGACAAGCGGACTTACGGAACTTATAATTTATCAACGTGCTTACGATGCAAATTCAAAGTCTATTACAACGGCTGATGAGATGATGCAAAAAGCTTTAAACATGGATGCTTAAATAGTAAATAGACTTTTTTAAATTTTTAAAGTTGGCACACTAAATGCTATATATTCTTTACTAAATAAATGTATCAATTTTAGATAGATATATGTAAAGGATTTAATATGTTAAAATCACTTTTCTCCGGTGTATCCGGACTACAATCGCACCAAGTTGCGATGGATGTAGAGTCAAATAATGTCGCGAATGTAAATACTGTAGGTTTTAAATACTCACGCGCAAATTTTTCGGATCTTTTAGCTCAGACAAAGGCTATTGCAACAGCTCCTCAGGGTCAATTGGGTGGTAAAAATCCCGTTCAAGTCGGACTTGGATCAACTGTCAGCTCCATGACTCGTATATTTTCGCAGGGTTCAGTTCAAAACTCTGATAAAAATACAGATGTCGCTATTCAAGGGGATGGGTTTTTTATAATTTCACCAGATGGCGGTAATACCTATAAGTATACTCGTGCAGGGGACTTTAAGTTTGACGCTGGTGGAAACTTTGTTGATAACAACGGTTTCGTTGCTCAAGGATGGTTGAGAGATCCGGTAACAGGTTTAGTTGACTCTACAGCACCGATTACAAATATAAATATCCCACCAGGACTTACAACACCGGCAAGTGCGACAGCAGAGGTTGTACTCAAGGCAAACTTGAACTCTGGTCCACTGATTGAGAGCTTTTCTTCAGCTTATGCAGTAGCTTCAGGTGTACCAAACAGTATTACAAATCCGGGTCAGGGAGATGCTGTTGATGCAAATGGAAACGCTATCTCATCTGGTAATATGGGTGTAATGTTTAATGAGGTTGGAGAGGCTTTTTCTCTTCAAGCTAACCAGGGTATATGGGCATCATTTTTAAGTGCAACAAAGGCAGACGGTTTGGCTGTAGCGGCAAGTACAGGTGCAAATGATGAGTTGAATATCACTATGACTCTGGATGATGGTACAACGCATAATATTACGACATCTGGATCAACAGGTGCGGAGACTGCTGCACAAAATGGAGCTAGATATGTATCTGCAATTAATGCCCAATCTTCTATTACAGGGGTTACAGCAGTATATGATACAGTAAATGGTGATATAGAGTTAACAAATACAAATACGACATCAACGGCTTCTCACAATATCAGACTGACAGTTAATGCTGGTGATAACAGTGGAATGTCAACAGGTACAGTAACAACTGCTTATAGGTATCAGTATGATCCTACAGCTGCTTCAGCAATTGTTGATACAGATAAAACATTTACAACAATCGCTGATCTGCGTTATGCTATGGAGCAGCAAGCTAGAGCTTACGATGCAGATGGCGATGGAACAGTTCCTGAGAGTAATATATCTATTATAGTTAATGATCAGGGTAAGTTTGAAATTACAAATCCTGGTGGGGCAGATGATGATTACGATATAAATCTAGCTATAACAGGAATGAATGCAAACAGTATTGTTGGTGGTGGAATAACTGAAAATACGCGTTTTACGAGAAGTATGGAGGCTCTGAACTCTGTTCTGCCTGTAGCTAGTGGGGGTAAGGCTTTTTCACAGAGTTTTAATGCAGCTACACACTCAAGTTCAATAGATGTATTTGACTCATTAGGTTCAAAACATACTCTAAGAATGGAGTTTAGAAAAACAGCACTAGATACTTCAACAGGAAGTACATGGGATATGCTTATAACTGTTCCTTCTCCTGCAACAATCGATACAACTGCGCCCTATAATGAAAAAATAGGTTCTGTACGTTTTAATAATGATGGTTCATTAGCAACATACAATCCGCCAAACATCTCTTTTAGTGGAAATAATGGGTCTTCGCCTGACCAGCAGGTTTCATTAAGTTTTGGTACTGCTAATGCGTTTGATGGAATGACAAGTTTTGATAACCCTTCTGCAACCTCTGGTATATCTCAAGATGGTTATACGGGTGGAGATTTAGTTGGTATTAGAATTGACCAATCGGGTACTTTAGTTGGTTCATTCTCAAACGGTCGCTCATTTGGTTTAGCACAGATCGGTATGGCTAAGTTTACAAATAACGAGGGTCTCTCAACAGAGGGTGGGAATGTTTATATTCAAACTGCAAACTCTGGTGATCCTATTATCGGTACAGCTGCTACGGCCGGACGTGGTTTTATTCAGTCCTCTGCTCTTGAAGCATCAAATGTTGACCTCTCACGTGCATTAACACAACTGATTATTATTCAAAGAGGTTTCCAAGCCAATGGTAAAACTATTACGACTTCTGATCAGCTTCTTGAGACGCTTATCGGGCTCAAACGATAGACTTTAAAAGATCTACTGCAGCCTCTTTTTCAAGAGGTTTAGAGTAAATATATCCTTGTATGTAGGTGGCCTGAAATCGTTTGATATATTTCAATTGCTCTTCATCTTCTACGCCCTCCACAGTCGTACTCATTCCTAAACTATCAGCTAGTTCAATAGTTGATTTTACTATTGTAAAATCTTTTTTGTTATTACATATACCATCAACAAATGACTTATCTATCTTAATAGTATCTATTGGTAGATTTTTCAAATATGCAAGGGATGAGTGTCCCGTACCATAGTCATCTAAAGATATTTTGATACCAAGGTTTTTAATATTGAAGAGTTGTTCTGTAGTCTCTTCAATATTGTGCATAACTGCACTTTCGGTAACTTCAAGTTCTATATGCCCTTCATGGATCCATTTGGTCTCTATAAGTGACTCAATCTGCTTTATGAGTCTGTTTTCTTTAAAATGTATTGCAGAAATATTTATGGCAATTGAAAAGTCGTTATATACATTGCTAAACTCGCTACACACACTATTTATTTCTTTAAATATCCACTCTGTGATCTCAACAATAAGACCACTCTCTTCCGCAACTGGTATAAAATCATCAGGTCTTATAAAACCTTTTGTTGGGTGAACCCATCTAATAAGTGCTTCAAAACCAACTATTCTCTTTTCAGATGTAGTGTATTTTGGCTGGTAATAGAGTATAAACTCATTATTTTTTATAGCATTTTTTAGCTCATATTTTATATGAATTTTTTTATTTGCCTCTATTTGCATCTGTTCTTGAAAAAGAGTAGTTTTACCTTTTCCTTCTTGTTTTGAACGGTGCATTGAAAGATCAGCAGCTGAAAGTAATTCTTTAGAACTACTTCCGTCTTCGGGGTAGAATGAGATACCAATGCTTAGGGTAATGTTTATTTTTTTAGAGTTTATAGTGATCGTATTTTTAGAAAAGTCAGATACTTTAGAAGCGATTAAAAGTGCATCTTCAGGCTCTTTAACTTGATATGAAATGATAGCAAACTCATCTCCCCCAAGACGAGAGATAATATCAGTATCACAAAAGTTTGCTCGAAGATAATTAGCAAACTCTTTTAGCATAATATCTCCATTAGAGTGTCCCATTGTGTCATTGATTTCTTTGAAATTATCTAAGCCAATAAAAAGAAGAGCAAAGGCTTCCTTTTTTCTTCGTTTGATTGTTTTGTTGAGTATTCGAAGAAAATAAGATCGATTAACAAGGCTCGTTAAAGCATCATAGTATGCGAGATGTCGAATTTGCTTTTCTTGATCGACTAACTTGCTGATATCTTGGCTCATTGCAACATAGTGTGTGACTTTGTTTGTGTCACTACTTTTTAGAGACCAGATGTTTTGCCATACTGTATAGGTACTACCATCTTTTTTTCTGTTTGTAAGTTGACCTTGAAAACTTCCGTATTTGGTTAAGTTTGCCCACATTGTTTTATAAAATTCATCATCTTGAATATTCGATTTCATAAACTCTTCAGGCTTTTTACCTAGCACATATGCCTCGGCATATCCACTCATTTTTTCAAAGGCAGGGTTAATTGAGATAATACTTTTGTTTTTATCAGTAATCATTAT
>JANTGV010000052.1 GCA_024762745.1 Sulfurimonas sp.
TGCATAGCCCTCATTCTGCTTATCTATGAGTCCTATTGTTGAGTTAGGCACTAGTTTAACAAACTTATAAAGGCTTTTTTGATCTATTTTTTGCTTCTTCATCCCTATTTCACACATTAAAAATTCAACATCATAAATTTCTGACATTGCAGCTAGACGTTTTAGCAAATCTTTATGTGCTTGATTTAAATCCGTATCACTCTTAAAAGGTGAACTTGCTAAATCATTTATAAAAAACTTATAGGCATTACCATGTATCACAACAGTAGCCTCAAGCTCCTCCAATTTAGACTCATAATGAGACTTACTATTTGCTATTCCAGAGAGGACTTTTCGCTCAAAAACTTTAATATCACCAGTAGTTAAATCATATACTACCTTCTTAACAGCATCATCTGCATGTGCAAAGCCAATAAGAAGAAAAACATATACTAAAAACTTCATAATAAATTACCTTTTTTATTTATTCAGTGATATCTTTTAAAATTGATTCAAAATCATCCTGTGCTTTTACAAGTACTGCGTTTGCCTCTTTATCCTGGACTTTTGCAGAGCTCATCCAGTTATACACTGCAGGGAATCCCATCACTATCTTATCTTCATCTTTTTTCTTATAAACCATGACCGTACAAGGAGCAAACGCAGATGCTTCTGGTCTTGTGAGTGCAACTGTATAAATAACTTTTAGTTTACAGATAGAGTAAGTATCGTAAAAGTCAAATGGACTCTCTTCACCACTCTCTGTCAACTCTTCATTATAGTCGATAAAACCAGGCATAACAAAACCTAAAGGCTCAAAACCAGACTCTAGATTCATCTCAGTCTCTTCCTTCATCTCTTCCCAGTCTTCACCTTCTAAATCTAGTTCATATCTTGTAACAAGTTTACGAGACTCTTTTAAAGAGTCCTCACTGAGTGAATACTTTGCGTTTGGCATAAGCTTTTTCATAACCTTGAGAGTATCTTTCTCTATACTTTTAAGTATTTTGTCATCAGTTCCAAGTATTTTAGCCTGAGCCTCTGCTGTTAAAATAGAAACATGAAGAGTATCTTCATTATTTGCTTGATAAATTCCCACACCCATAGGTACAAATACACCTGCTTGTGGATATTTTTTCACTAACTCTTTAGACAACTTCGTGTGGTAAACAGTTAAAAGTGTAAATATTTTAAAAGTAGTTTTTTGAAACTGCTTTTGAAAAGGTCCATTCATCTCCGAATTTATTCCTAAAGAGAAACCGTTACTAGTAAAAGCCTCTTCAATCATTATTGGAGTTATAGCACCCGCTTTATTATCTACTTCAAAAAGATGCAAATCTCCTTTTGCTTGTAACGATACTGCACATATAAATGTAACCGCTAATATTATTATTTTCTTCAATTTTTTCTCCTAAGGTTTTATATAAGTCCAGCCACGCTTGACACTTTCTAGTAATTCAACAACACCTGCTGTAACAACTATCGAGCCTTCGACCAGTTCACTCTCATCTATTTTATATGTTTTCATTGTGTTTCCGCATGCTATGAATTCAACTTCATACTGCATCAGAGCATCAACGCGCACAGCTGTAGTTCTGTTGCGTTTATCAAGTACTTTTATTCCTCTTGAATATGCAACAATTTTCATCTGAACGTTTTCAGGTCCGTAATACTTTAAAACATTGTTTGCAACACTCAAAATATGATCAAGTGCATGGGGACTATCTTCTGTTACAGAAAAGACAATCTGTCTTGGATTATCAAACGACGGTTTTGGTTCTGCAAACTCTGTATCAGCAGTTGACAATATACAAAGACTTAGTAAAACCAACGTAAAATTTCTAAATATACTCATTTTATCCCCTTTGTCAAGTCTTTAAAATCTTCTATACTCCATGAACCGGGAATAACCTTTACTATCTTCTTATCTGCGTTTACAAAATAAAAAGTAGGCGTAAAGTTCACCTTGATTCCCATCGGAAGCTTCTCATTGTCCAAGTTCATTTTTACAGCTATAAAACGCTCCTCTAGCCATTTACTCATGGCTGCGTTTTGAAAGACTGCCTTGTCCATATCGTCGCAATAGTGACATCCGGTACGAACGACATCAATCATTATAATCTTATTACTTTTTTCTTGAAGTTTCAGAGCTTCTTTATAAGAGTGAAACTCTACAGCTTCTAAAGAGGAGAGAATCAAGAATAAAACTAAAATAAATCTACTCACTTTCCCACTCCAACATCCTATAAGCTGTCTCAACATTTTGTCTATGCATACTATCGTAGAAATTAACATCTTTAAATTCTTCCATTTTAACCAGATTTACCACATCGGCTATCTCTTCACCATCTTCTATAAGTTGGGCAACTTCTTCTCTAAGAGTTTTTATATAGTTATATGTCATATCCACAGAACTCCTGTCTACAATCTCTCCGTGACCACCTATAATATATTTAACATCCATAGATTTTATCTCATCGAGTGTATCCAGCCAGCCTTGCAAATGACCATCTCTTATAGATGGCAATCTATCATTAAAAACTAAATCACCAACAAAAACCATCTTTTTCGAAGGTATGTAAACGAAAAGATCACTCTCTGTATGAGCTTTTTTATTTACACTGACTATATGAACTTTTTTACCATCAAGTTCTAATATCTTCTCATCCTCAACAAATTCACTTGGAAACTCTTGAGTAGTTTTAGCATATGCTTCTGGAGATATTCTTCTTTGCATTCTTGTCATATCTACTTTTACTTCATCTTTAAATGCATGAGAACCTATAATTTTTACACCAATCTCAGAATAGTAAGCATTTCCAAGCCAGTGATCATCATGAACATGAGTATTAATAACATAAGATATAGGAAGGTTTTTAATTTCTTTCATTTTACCATACGCCTGGGAAGCGTATTGGTATGTAGGACCACTATCTATCACAAGATAGCTAGTCCCCATATTAACAAAACAGGAGTTAGACATATTCCCGTTGTTACGCTCATCCATCACTTCACTTAGACCAAAGAAGCAGTGAGTATTCTCACTAACCTTCTTCGGTTCCAACATATAGTCAAAAGCGAGGAGAGAATGAAATAACGCTGTAAATATAAGAAGTGACTTCAAAGCGTAACCTTTTTTAATATATTTCTAGAATTTGAATTGGTATTGTGCTATAAAAGCATCATCTCTATAACCACTTAAACCAGTCCATTTATCAGCACCTTCACTCGCACCATCACCACTTGCTAGAATATAGTTAAATACAACTTTATGTTGATTTCTTCCACGTTTTGCTTTACGAGAAAAATCTTGATAAGGTTGTGCTATAAAATAGTTAAAACCTACATAAGTGTTTCCTAAATCAGTTGACTGAGTATTACCAGTTTTACCTTCTGCCGTACCTTGTAAATGTTTAGCTGTAAACTCTAAAGCTGGCGTTACAAAATATCCTGCCGTAGCGGTAAATACTTTCTCATTATAATCTTTCACACCTGTAATATTTTTTGCATCAAAATATTCAGCTTTCAGACTTAGTTCACCTAAATTCGAATCTAAACCTATATTGATATTTTTATAATCTTCACCATTAGTTGATAAAGCGTCTCCACCATCTGCATTTTCAGATACTGCATATGAAGCTTCTAAGTGAAGCTCTTCACCATAATCAAACATACCACGAACTGCATACGAATTACCACCAAATTCAGTTGAACCACCGCCACCAACAGCTTTACTTCTACTTGCCTGATTAGCTATCATAACATCATAACCAAAACCTTTCCATGGACGTTCATGACCCATCTCAAAACCGTCTACTTTATTACCTTCCCAACCAATACCACGACCAGAGAACATAAGACCTGTATTTCTCTCAAGTGCTAAAGATTTATCAAAACCACGTTCTGCAATATCAAGATTCCATCCTGGCATAGTAAAACTCATACCATTTGGCATCTTAATTAGACCGAGTTTCACAACAAATGCGGGGTCAGCTACATAAGAGATAAACGCATCTTTTACTAATTTTGGGATTGCATCACCATCTGTATGATCACTTGCACCTGTTGCATCTTGATTAAAGTCTAAGAAAACCTTACCACGAACCGGTCCAGCTACATATTTCCACCCAAGACGAATACGTTGCGCTCTAAATGCAAGGTCTGAATCAGCTTTATCAAGTGAGCCAGCTTCTTTAATTTTCATACCGTCTCCACCAACAGCTTCAAGTTGAGCAAAACCGAAAAATGTTAGCTTAGTATCAACATCACCAACTTTTTTCTTCATAGTGTAACCAGCGTGTGCTGATGTACTCATTAGTAAAACCGCTGCAGCACCTGCTGCTAATTTAATCATATTTTTCTTCATCTTTCTTCCCTTTTTGCATTAATTTAACTATATAATGAGCAAAGCCCACTATATAGGCAGAGACTAAAGTCTCTACAACTCCCTAAAGCTACAAAAAATTTCTTTTTTGAGAAATTCAGGTACCTTATCTAGCAGCTTGTTGAACCCTTGACAGGACAACCACAATCGTAATCAACTAAAGTAACATTCCCCGCGTTACTTACATCAACAACTTTTTGTCTTTTAATGTAATCACGTGTTACATCATAAACTGGACGAATCTTATCTTCTTGAAGATTTTCACCTGCGTTTTGCAAGTTACCACCCCAAGATGAGACAATGTATGTTTTATTTAGGTCTATAGGTTTACCTCCAATCATAAGTTTAGAAATCCTCTCACCAGCTTTACCAGCAACAGCGATAGAGTATGTAACACCACCAAGGCGAGACATATCACCACCTTGCTGATAGAGTGGATTTGCGTTAAATACATTATCTGCTATATCTTCAAGAAGATTAGCTATCTGCTTACCCTTTAATTCAAACGTATAAACATTTGGATACGTGATACCACACATCTCATAAACATTATCCATTAGTATATCATCTCCAGCAAGAACTGTTGTTCCCCATCTATACCCTGGAGTAAATGACATATCACATTTCATCTCATCCATGATCGCATCATTAATCAGCTGATCGAAAGTTGAAAAGAAAGTATCACGTTTATAAAGAGTGTTCTTTGTTTTACCGAGCACTTCATTTAACTCTTTGTCAAATGGAGCATACAGTTCATTTACAAGTTTTACACCCTCTGGGTCTGCTGGAATCATATTTGAAGCTATAGGTACTAGTTTATACTCATAACCGTTCACTTTTCCATCTTTTGCATCGATATCTAAACGACCAACATATTTACCATGACTACCTGCAATAACGATAACAGTACCGTCAATTACGATAGGCTTAGGTGAAGGATCATGCGTATGACCACTTAAGATAAAGTCGATACCATGGACCATACGAGCCACTTCTTGATCAACTGAGAAACCATCGTGAGAAATCACAACAACACAATCAACCTTATGCTCTTTTCTTAACTCATCTACATAATCTTGAAGAGTCTCAGGTCTAATACCAAAGCTCCAACCCTCAGTAAACTCTTTAGGGTTTGCAGTAGAAGTAAATGGAAATGCTTGACCGATAACACCAATCTTCGCTCCACCTCTCTCTTGAATCGTATATGGTTCAAAAATCAGCTCTTCATAATCATCTTCAAAAGGATCATTACCAACAACATTTTGAGCAACAAACTTAGCGTCCAACATCTCGATAAGCTCCATCACTCTCTCTTTACCATAAGTAAATTCCCAGTGACCTGTCATAATGTCCACACCAAGATAGTTTTGTGCTTTTACAATAGCCTCACCATCTGTTTTTAGTGCAACACCTGTACCTTGCCAAGTATCACCTGAGTCAAGAAACATTACATTTTCAGCACCACGCTCTTTACGAACATGATCTAAATATGTTTTCATATGAGCTATACCACCCATTTTTCCAAACTTTCTTGCTAAAGTATCAAAGTCCATATGCGTATCGAAATATGCATCTAAACTTGATGGCTCCAATCCGTAGTGTTTTGCAAAAGCTTCACCACATAGAAAACCTGGAGTACCAACTAAATTTGGAGCAGAGATCAAAGTAGATGGCTCTCTCCAATAAAGTGGCTTGATATGAGCATGGATATCACACATATGTAAAAGTGTGAAGTTACCCATAGAGTTAAACTCATAAATATCTTTTAGACCTACACTTGCTGGTGTTTTAATAGAACCAGCCATACTGCCAGTGGCAGCACCTAGTCCTAAAATAGCAGCAATGTGCATAAAGTCTCTTCTTGAAATATCCATTATATAAACCTTATCTCTTAATACCAGGAACAGCTATCTCTGTACCTTCAGCTTTTTTAGTAAGATAAACCTCAAGACCAACCATTTCTGGTGAACCAAGTGGAATTACTTTTAATAAAGCATTCTTCATACAACCCTGAAAACGACGTTGTAGAGTTCTTAGAGATGACTTAGTCATTCTATATGCCGGCCAAGTTGCTGCAACTGCAACACCTTTGTTACTCAAATCTGGTAGTGGTTGCGTTCTTAAAATTCCACCAATTACAGCTGGTGCATGACAAGAGAGACATGCAAGTCCACGTCCACCACGTTTTTGTTCAAATGTTTTTTCACCTAATGCATAAGCATCTTTCATATGCTGGTTAGCCTCAATATCTATCTGACTTTTTTCACCATTTGCTATACTTTTAACATAAGTACTCATGTCAAACATGTCTGAACTTTTAAGCTTAAATGGTTTATGACCATTTTTACTCATAAGCCCTTGAAGAGCTTGGTCAACACCAACAACTTGTTTGAACTCCTCTAAGTAACGAGGAAATCCTGCTATATATGCTGGTAAGTCATCTTCACTTACCTTTAGAAACTCAGCTAAACCTTCGTCTCCGCCACAATACTCAGCTAACAGCTCTTCACCATTAGCCACCATAATATCAGCTGGGTTGTTCTCTAACATCTCAGCGTACATTGCACGGTCAGCATCACTCATTGCAAACTGATCCCCACCAAAAGATAGAGATGAAAGAAGTGCAACAGATAGTGCTATTTTAATTCCTGCTTTCATTTGATTATCCTTTTGGTTTAATCTTTTTACTTTTTTCGTGAACTTCACCAGTATTATCAGTATATGTCACAGTAAGTTTACCTTTACCGTTAATTTTCATATATGTTGTAAATACCGGATTTACAGATAGTGATTCCCAAACAGTCATAGTTGTGATATCTTTTCCGTTATAGTTAAA
>JANTGV010000053.1 GCA_024762745.1 Sulfurimonas sp.
AATCCGGATATAGAGTATAAAAATACACATAGAATGCGGCATAAAGATGGACATTGGGTCTGGATACTTGATCGTGGACAGGTGGTATTTGACAGTAGTGGCAAAGCTGTAAGAATGGTCGGTTTTCATACAGATATCACTGAGATAAAAGAGCTTGAAACGCAGCTAAGAGAGAATGAAGAGATATATTATGACTTTTTTGAACATACGAAAAGTGCAAATATTATGTATGAAACAGATGATGATGGAAAAACATTTAAAATAAAAAACTTGAATTATCTTGTTGAAAAACTGGAAAATGTTAAAAGAGAAGATATTGTAGGCAGACGGGTTGATGAAGTTTTTTCTGGTGTTGAAGAGTTTGGACTACTGGATATTTTTAGAGATGTATACAAGAGCGGTAAACCGTTTAGTATGCCGATGAGTTTGTATGAAGATGACAAAAGGGTTGTATGGAGAGAGAACTATATTTTTAGACTATCAAATGGAGATATAGTTGCTTCCTATGAAGATAGAACGAAAGAGAGAGAACTTGAACTTCTTTTAAATAATATTATAAACTCGATAGAAAATATTATTTTTGTTAAGGATAAAAATTTTAAATTTATTGAGTGTAATAATGCTTTTGAGAAGTTTATGCAGAAACCAAGAGAAGAGTTTATAGGGAAAAGTGACTATGACTTTTTTGATAAAGAGTTTGCCGATGGTTTTAGGATGAGTGACAAAAAGGTTATTGAGTCTGGAGAGATACAATCAAATTATGAGTGGATAGTGCAAGAAGATGGAAGTGAGGTCTACTTGCTAACTGTAAAAGCACCTCTGCGTGATAGTTTAGGAAAAGTTTTTGGACTCGTTGGAAACTCTGTTGATATGACAGCTCAAAAACGACTAGAAGATGAGTTACGAAGATCAAAACAGGAGTTTGATCTATTTATGGAGTATGTGCCTGCGAGTATATTTATCAAAGATGAAGGGAAGCATTTCATTTATGCAAATGAAACAGGGAGAGACTTTTTTAATCACACGGATATTATCGGTCTTAAAGCTGAAGAGTTACTCTCTGATGAGGAAATAGAGTACTCAAATAAAATTGATGAAACAATTTTACAAAACGGTTACTATGAAGAGATTCAGGAATTTACAAACTATGATAGTGAAAAACGTATCTATAGGTTAATGGGCTTTAAGATAGAGGATGAGAATCAAGCAAAAATAGGTACTGTAATAATTGACATTACAGATGAGTTCAAAGCACAATATGAAGTCAATAAATTAAAATCGGCACTCGATAGAAGTCCTGTGTCTGTTATGATGACGGACGTCGATGGGAATATAGAGTATATCAATCCAAACTACACTCGAATGAGCGGGTATACCTTAGAAGAGATTAGGGGAAAAAATCCAAGAATAGTACAATCGGGTTTTACGAGTGATGCAGCATATGAAGAGATGTGGCAGCAGATAAGTTCAGGACATATATGGACATCCGATGTGAAAAATATCGCTAAAGACGGCACCGAGTTCTGGGAGGACTCTACTATAATTCCATCTTTTGATGAAAATGATAAAGTCAATGGGTATATCGCCTTTAAACTTGAGATAACAGAGAAGATACATCTTCAAAAAGAGTTACATGATAAAGAGGAGCTTATGATAGCACAGTCTCGCCACGCTGCAATGGGGGAGATGATAAGCATGATAGCTCACCAGTGGAGACAGCCTATAAGTGTAATAGCAATGGATGCTAATAATATCTTAGCAGATATAGAACTTGAAATGCTTGAAGAGGGGAGTCTAAAAAGTACTTCAAAGGATATAATCAAACAAACGCAGGAGCTCTCAAATACTATAGATGATTTTAGAAATTTCTTTAGGCCTGAAAAAGAGGCTCAGGAAGTGAGAGTTCAAGAGCTTTTTGATGATGCTTTAGCTGTTATAGGAAAGTCTCTGGAGAGTTCTCAGGTCGAGTTTAAGTTAGAAATAGATGAGAGTAAAAAAATCACGACATTTAGTAGAGAGTTAATGCAGGTTTTTATAAATATAATCAAAAACGCAAAAGAGGCTCTCATTGAAAATGAGATTGAGAACAAAAAAATATCTGTCTATACTCAAAGTGATGATACGTTTTATGAGTTAAAGATTTGTGATAATGCTGGTGGTGTAAAGCTTGAGGATATGCAAAGCATATTTGATCCATACTTTACAACTAAAGGTCAAAAAAATGGTACCGGCTTGGGTCTCTATATGAGTAAAACAATAGTTGAGAAGCATCTACAAGGTTTCTTAAGTATAGAGAATGATGAAGAGGGTGCTTGTTTTATAATTCAAATTCCGCATCAGCTTGATAGTAAGGAGTAGGAAATGAGTTTAGACTATGATAATGCTGTAACAATATTACGTGATATCTACTGGGTGGGATTTGAAGAGCGAGATACTAATCTACACTGTAACTCCTATGTACTCATAGATGATGATGAGGTGGTCTTTTTTGATACCGGTTCCATTCCTGATTTTCCTATTATTATGCGAAAAGTTTTAGAGGTAGTAGACTTTAAAACTGTTGGGGTAATTGTCGCATCACATCAAGACCCCGATGTATGTGGCAATATGGCGATTGTAGAAGATGTCATCGAGAATCCTGAACTCAAAATTGCAGTTCACTCAAATACTGCTAGACTAGTGAGGCACTATGGACTTAAGTCTGATATATACATTGTTGATGAACATGAATACAAGATAACTTTAAAGAGTGGCAGAGAGTTAGAGTTTATATATGCTCCATACTTACACTCACCGGGTGCGATTGTCACTTATGATAAAAAGACAAAAAGTTTGTTTAGCGGTGATATTTTTGGTGGCGTTTCTAAGGAGTGGAATCTTTTTGAAGATGAGAATCTCTTAGAAAATATGAAAGCTTTTCATCAGCTTTACATGCCAAGTAACAAGATACTCTGTAACTTTTTAAATAAGCTAGACTCTTATGAGATAGATAGAATCTTACCTCAACATGGAAGTGTTATAGAGGGAGATAGTGTTCAAAAAGCTATAGAGTATTTAAAAACAGTAGAGTGTGGGATTGACCTTTTAGAGGAGGTGTGACATGACTTACGATAAAGATTTAGTAACAGAATCATCACAGCAGTTAAACGAAACACTTCTTTCAAATAGAAAAATGACAGAAAACTCCCTTCGTATGAGAGCTATGGCGTATTTGGCTCAGGCTAAAGCAAATCTGTTGACTGAGACTATCTTTGAGGTTGAGAGCAGTAGAAAGCATATGCAAGAGGAGTTGATTTATAAAGATGAGATGATGCTAGCACAATCTCGTAATGCTGCTATGGGTGAGATGATTAGTATGATAGCACATCAGTGGAGGCAACCTATAAGTGTAATAGCTATGGGTGCCAATAATATTATAGCCGATATTGAACTGGGTGATATTCAAGAGAATAGATTAAGAAAGTACACTACAGATATATTGGAGAAAGTAAAAGAACTCTCAAAAACTATAGATGATTTTAAAAACTTTTTTCGTCCTGATAAAGAACTTTCAAATGTTTTGATTACAGATGTATTTGATGATGTATTTTCGGTTGTTGGAGAGTCTTTAAGAAACGCAGGTATAGAGGTTAAAACAGAGTATTATAATGACAGAGTCTTTACTACATACTCTAGAGAATTGATGCAGGTACTTATCAATATCCTTAAAAATGCAAAAGAGGCTATTGGGCAATCTGATAAAATACAAAAGAGAATCTTAATAGTTACATATGAAGCAAAAGATGCTATAGGAATTAAGATATGTGATAGTGGAGAAGGAATAGATGAAGAGATAATTAATAAAATTTTTGATCCCTATTTTAGCACAAAAAGTCAAAATGTAGGAACAGGGCTTGGACTGTATATGAGTAAAACAATTATAGAAAAGCATTTAAATGGTATAATAGTCGCATATAATATAAAAAGTGGTGCCTGTTTCGAGATAGAATTGCCGTATAACTTACGAGTGGAGAATCATAGTGAGTGACGTTAAAGCATTAAAAGAGAAAGTTAAAAATTTAAAAGTACTTTTTGTTGATGATGAAAAAGATGTTAGAAGTGGTACTGGTACGTTTTTAAGAAAATTTTTTGATGATGTTGTTGTCTGTGAAAATGGAAAAGAGGGTTTGGAAATATTTTCAGAAACTAGAGATTTCGATATTGTTATAACAGATTTGTTAATGCCTGTCATGGATGGCCTTGAGATGAGCAGGGAGATTAGAAAGTTAAACCCAAATACGTTCATTATAGTCTTAACTGCGTCTAGAGGGACCAAGGATTTAGAAAAAGAAGTGAGTGATATTACACTGAAAAAACCTCTCTCCTTTGAAGATATGCTTGAACTTATGAGCAAGTTGGAGGAGAAATGATTAATGTAAAAGAGTTAAAAGAGTTAAGTCAGCACTTTAAACTACTTTATGTAGAGGATGATAGCTCTATTAGGGGAGTTATGTGTGAGTACTTAAAGAAATTCTTTCAAACAGTCACAGTGGCGAATGATGGAGTAGAAGGCTTAGAAGCCTTTAAAAAAGACAAATTTGATATTGTTATTACAGATCTCTCCATGCCAAAAATGGGTGGATTGGAGATGCTCAAAGAGATAAAAGAGCTAAATGAAAATCAAGCTGTTTTGATAACAACAGCACATAATGAACCTGAATATATGGGTGGAGCGATAAAGTCGGGTGTTGATGGGTATATTTTGAAACCATTTGACTTTATACAGTTAAATCAGGAGCTCTATAAGCTTGTACAAAAACTTTCTAAATTCAAAGAGAATGAAGAGTATAAAAATTATTTAAAAGAGATGGTTGACAAAAAAACTTCTGAAGTTTCTCACTTAATGGATATTCAAAAAGACAACTATGATAAGACTCTCTATCTTATGGTTGATATGATAGAACAGAGAGATACATACACTGCAGGGCATAGTAGAAGAGTTGCACTCTACTCTAAGCTAATAGCACAAAATATGGGTTATTCTCAAGAAGAGTGTGATTTGATTCATAAAGCCGGTATACTTCATGATGTTGGTAAAATAGCTACTCCTGATGCTATTTTACTTAACCCTAAAAGTCTAAACGATATAGAATATGCACTTATACAAGAGCATGTTGAAGTAAGTTATAAACTGCTGAAAAATGTACCAATGTTCAACAGTTTTGCAGAAATTGTATACTCGCATCATGAAAGGTATGATGGAGCAGGGTATCCGAGAGGACTTAAGGCTGATAACATTACTCCTCTTGCGCGTATAATGATAGTTGCTGATGCATTTGATGCAATGACAACGAACCGTATATACAAGGCGAGAAAGAGTATAGATGAAGCACTCGAAGAGATTGAGAAATTAGCATATATACAGTTTCATCCAGAGGTTGCAAAAGTTGCAAGAGCAGCTCTTGAAGATATAAAAATAGATGAGGAAATAACGCAGTTACCAAACACCAAACTAGAAGAAGAGAGGTTTGCCTATTTCTATAAAGATACTCTAAGTAATGCTTTTAATCAAAACTACTTAGATGTTATACTTATGAAAAACAGCTATGATTTAGTATACAAGTACATGAATATTTTTTCATTGAAAGATTTTTCCCAGTTTAACAAAAAAAATGGGTGGAAAGAGGGCGATAGCTTGTTGGCTGGATTATCTAATTTACTCTCAAAAAGTGCTGGAGACTCTCTAGTGTTTAGAGTATTTGGAGATGACTTCGTAATATTGAGCAGGGAAGAGTCTGATATGCAGGCGCTAAAAGCTGTTGTCGAGAATTTTCTTGAAGAGTTTAGTGTTTACTTTACTTTTCAGAAAGTTGATTTAAGTAAAACAAAAATTAGTCAGGTTGCACAAATTGAGAAGGTGCAACATGGTGTTAATCAGCTTTAAAACTACTTATACGCTTTTATATCTAACAGTAAGTTTTCGAGTGAAGTTCTATACTGCTCAAGTAGCGTCAAATAGCTTTTCTCAGTAGTATCACTGAGTGATGCCTTGATAACTTGCGAAATTTCATTGAGGTTATTTGCACCGATATTTGCCGTAACTCCAATAAGGTCAAGTAACATTTTATCTGCTTCGTCTAGTTTTCCACCTCTTAATAAGTCTCCAAGTTTCTGAGTGGAATCTCCATAATTAGAAACAAATTCATCCAAGATTTCATGATAGAAGCCTTCATCTCCACCGCATATCTCTAGGCCTTGATCTCCATCTAACTCTTTTGTTACATAGACATTAACGAACTCTTCATCATTTTCTTCTTCAGCAGCATCCTCAGGAATTGAGTATGCATAAAGAATGTCATAGAGTGCTTCCATTCTCAATGGTTTTTCAAGATGTTCACTCATTCCTGCTTCACTCATTTTTTTAATATCATCAGCAGCCGTATCACCACTAAGAGCAACAACAAGTATATGTGCATAATCAGGATTTTCCCTAATAGCACGTGTAGCTTCAAAACCGTCTATTCGAGGCATATGTGCATCCATGAGTATAAGTAGGAAATCACTATCTTTTTCTAAAATATCTAAACACTCTTGGCCATCATCAGCAATGCTAACCTCAATCCCTGTATCTGCTAAAAGACCTTTGATAACTTTTTGGTTGATTATATTATCTTCTGCTACTAAAATTCTCGTTCCGGCAAACTCTTTAAAGTTCTCTTTTGTTATCTTGCCATGTTCTGGTACATCCCTTTTAGGGATTTTATGTTCCTGTTGGATAGGTTCTATATTGTCTTTATTTCTCTGTTTAGGAGTCTCTCCAAATGAGCCTTCTTCTGCACCTTCAAAACTCTCTTCAGGTTTTTCTTCTATAGTTTCAGCTGCCTCTTGTTGTAGTGTATCTTCAGGTTCTACAGTCTCTGGAGTATCATACTCATCAACCAAAGTTTCTTGCGTTTCACTCTCTTTAGTCTCCTGTAGATCTTCTTCATTTTGCCCAGCTTGAGTCTCTTCTGGAGTCTCATCTTGCTCGGGAGTTTTTTTGTTTGTCATCAGGTATATCAGTATAACCACTAAAACTGCCACAAGCGCAAAAAGCTCTGTTTGATACTGTTCCAACATCTAATTTCCTATTTTTTTCTTTATGATACCTCATAAAAAATTAAATTACACAAAATTTCTGTATAATT
>JANTGV010000054.1 GCA_024762745.1 Sulfurimonas sp.
CTTATAGGTCCAAGTGGTTGTGGAAAATCTACACTTCTTAGAGCTATGAACCGTATTCATGACCTTTACCCTGGTAACATATATGATGGTAAAATAGAGCTTTTGAACGAACAAACAAACAGCTATAGCAATATTCTTGATATCAAAAAAGAGAATGAGTTTATAAAGCTCCGTCAACAAGTTGGAATGATTTTTCAAAAACCGACACCCTTTCCAATGAGTATATTTGATAATGTAGCTTATGGTCTAAAGATTGCAGGAATAAAAAATAAAACTGAGCTTCAAGATAGAGTTGAAGCAGCGCTGAAAGGAAGTGCCTTATGGAAAGAGGTTCACGATAGACTCAATGTATCTGCTATGGGTCTCTCAGGTGGTCAACAACAGCGTTTATGTATAGCACGTGCAGTTGCAGTAAAACCTGAAGTTTTACTCTTTGATGAACCGACATCTGCACTTGACCCTATCTCTACTGGAGCTATTGAAGAACTTTTGGTTGAGCTGAAAAAAGATATCAGTATAGCAATCGTTACACACAATATGCAGCAAGCTTCTCGTATCAGTGATTACACTGCGTTTATGTATCTTGGTGATTTAGTCGAGTATGACACAACTGAAAATATCTTCCTGAATCCTAAAGAGAAACAGACTGAAGATTATATAACTGGCCGTTTTGGTTAATAGATAAAAGGAAAATACATGGTTTCAAATTTTGAAGAAAACTTATCAGAGATAAAAAACAGAGTAATTGATATAACTTCAGGACTTCTTGAGTCAAATAAAATACTTCTAAGTGCACTCACTGACTGTGACCCAGAGAAGTTTGTTGAGGCGAGAGCTCACATAAAAAACATCAGCGCTAAAACTGATGAGATTGACAACTCAATCATAAAAGTTCTTGCTCTTTATACTCCAGAAGCGAGTGATTTAAGACAGGTAATAGCCTACTTAAAAATTACAAATGAGCTATCTCGAGCCTGCTCAAATACTCGAAGTTTCATTAGAGGTTTTACAGATGTATGTCAAGATGTTGACGTAGCTATAATCAAAGAGTATGCAGTACCTATGCAGACATCAACAGTACAAGCAATTGCACTTTCCATTAGTATGATTAACTGTACTGATAATGATGAGATTCAAGAGATATATAATGATGTACTTATAGAAGAGAATAAAACTGATGATCTTTATGAAATGGTTGAGAGAAATCTCTCTAAACAGGCAGATGATGAAAGTAATTTTGAAAAATTTCACAAAATGTTAAGAGCTCTTAGAAAGAGTGAAAAAATTGCAGCCCGTACTATAAGCATAGCAAACCTTCTTGTCTATGCTCAAGTTGGTGGAAGCTTTCGTAGCTAACCAACACAAAAAGTAAGAGTAAATTTCACTCTTACACCACTTTCTCTTTTTTATTTCCTAATTCTTTTCTAATGTAATCTTATCGAAACTTCATAGTTTTACTCATGTAACACAAGCCACTTATACTTTCATATATTTTACATAGGAGTAATACAGATGAAAAGATGGTTAAGTTTAGCTGCGTGTGCAGTTTTGGTTGCTGCGATGGCTGGTTGTAATGGTAGTGATGGTGCTGCAGGTGCTGACGGTGCTGCAGGCGCTGACGGTTCTGCAGGTGTTGATGGTACTGGTATTGATGGTACAAATGGTATTAATGGAATATCATCAGTGTCATTTAATAGATATGAAAACAATGCTATAGAGTCTATAGTTCAACTAGAGAACATTCCGGTTCCAACGGGTGATGATCAGAAAACTATTAATACCTCTTCATCTGTAGTCTTTGGTGATGAGTTTCAGGCAATCGGCTTTAACAAACTTCTTGCAACTGCTGATGTAAACAATGGTGAGACTTTTGGTCTATTAAAAGATTATCAAGATGCAACTATTACATTCAGCGATGGTAGTCCTTACATCTGTAATGGTACAAATTCAGGTGTAGGTTCCGGTCTTGACTATACATCTATCTTGCAAAAAAACAACAAACTTTATATGGTTTCTCAATTTGAGTGTCAAGTTGGAGCTTTATACAAAGCTGAACTTGAACAAGATACAACTACAGGAGAATTAAGTGTAAAAGACAACTCTCTAGAGTTTGTTTCACAAAAGGAAGGTTTTGGTGGTTTCGTACACTGTGCTGGTCAAACAACTCCTTGGCAATCACATCTTGGTAGTGAAGAGTACGAGCCAAACGCAAGAGCTGTACTTGAGGATGCTGATGCTACTACAGGGCTTACAGGAAATAAGTATTATGATGAAGTAGCAAAGTACTGGGGTGACGATATTACTAAAGCGAGTCCATACTATTATGGTTGGACACCTGAAGTAACTATAGATGCTACTGGTGCTGCTGTATATACAAAACACTACTCATTGGGTCGTATGTCACATGAGCTATCTTATGTTATGCCGGATAGAAAAACAGTCTATATGTCTGATGATGGTACGAATGTTGGACTATTCATGTTTGTAGCAGACTCTGCTGAAAATTTAAGTGCCGGTACACTTTACGCTGCTAAATGGATTCAAAAAGATGGTGCAAACGGTGGAAACGCAGACCTAAGCTGGATTAAACTCGGGCACTCTAGCAATGCAGAGATAAAAGCTATTTTAGATGCAGATAATAATGTAAATACAAACGATGCTCCTCTATTTACAGATATATTTGAGACCGCTGAAGTTGCTAGTGATAACAGCTGTCCTACGGGCTTCACATCTGTGAATACATCTGCTTATCAAGAGTGTTTAAAAGTAAAACCAGGTCAAGAGACAGCAGCAGCTTTCTTAGAGACCAGAAGATACGCAGCACTTCTTGGTGCTACAACAGAATTCAGAAAAGAAGAGGGTATCACATACTCACCTGAACACGGGAAACTTTTTGTTGCAATGAGTGCCGTAGCATACGGTATGGAAGACAACAAGAAAAAAGGTGCCGAAAATACAAAATATGATATTGGTGGAAATAACGATATCAGAGTTCCTTACAATCCATGTGGTGCTATCTACGCACTTGATGTTGCTAGCAACACTCAACCTGATATGGCTGGAGATGACATAGAGAGCTCTTATGTTGTTAACAACATGTACGCGATTTTAACAGGTGAACCTGCAAGCTATCCTGCTGGTCATCCTTACGAGGGTAACAAATGTTCTATCAGTGGAATATCAAATCCAGATAATGTGACTTACTTAGAAGACTCTAATCTGCTTTTCATAGGTGAAGATACATCAAGTCACTTAAATAATATGATCTGGGCTTATGACTTAACAAATGGTAAATTAACAAGAACATTAACGACACCTCTTGATGCTGAAACGACATCACCGTTTTGGTACAAAAACATTAATGGATTCGCCTACATGACAGCTGTAACACAACACCCTATGGAAGATGTAGCTGGTGCTACTGATGCTCAAAAAGAGTCTTTTATCGGTGTTATGGGTCCAATCAAAAGTTTAGACTCTTTAAGTTCATCACTCGTTAAAGTTGGTGCTTACAACTCAGGTTTAGATGGTGGAAGTGAGATATCTGCGTTTGATGCAACTACTCAACAAGTTTTTATTACAAACGGTGCAGACAACACTTTAGATATTTTAGATGTATCTACTGTTAATGCTCCTGTGAAGACTACCTCTATCGACTTGTCTACATATGGTGCAGGTGTTCAAAGTGTAGCAACTTCAAATGGGAAAGTTGCTGTTGCTGTTGCTTCAGCTGATAAAGTTGCAACTCAAGGTAAAGTAGTTATCTTTAACACAAATGGAACTTTCGATAAAGAGGTAACTGTCGGTTATTTACCAGATATGGTTGCGTTTAGTACAGATGGTACAAAAGTGATTGTTGCAAATGAGGGAGAGCCTGATGCTAGCAGTGGTTCATATGTGGATGTAGCAGGAACTGTAGGAATTATTACAGTAGCAACTGGTGTTTACAACGAAACTGGATTTGTTGATGGTGACTTAAACGCTGCAGCTGATGGTACAGTTGTACGTAAAGGTGGAACGCCATCAGACTCCACTGCATTAGATATGGAGCCAGAGTTTGTTGCAATTGCTGGAGACAAAGCATATGTAACTCTACAAGAGAACAATGCTCTTGCTATCATCGATATTGCAACTGCTACACCAACTGTAGATAGTGTCAAATCTTTTGGTGCAAAAGATTACTCAAGCCAAAATAAAATAGATATTGAAGAGGAGGGGAAAATCCTTCTGAAAAACTATCCTGGACTTAAAGGTCTTTATCAACCAGATACAATTGTAGCTCATAACATCAACAGTACAGACTACCTCTTTACTGCAAATGAAGGTGATGGAAGAGAGTACGAGGACTCAAGTAACAATGTAATATTTATCGATGAAGATAAAATTAAAAACTTAACTCTTGATGCTTCTATAGCTGACGCTTATGCAGATGAAAATGACCTAAAAGTTATGACTGACATCTCTACTTCTACTGAACTTTATACTTTTGGTGGTAGAAGCTTTTCTATATGGGACACAAATGGTGACTTAGTATGGGATAGTGGCGATGAAATCTCTAAACTTGTTGCGAAGTATGAGCCTAAACTCTTTAACCAAGATGATGCAGAAATCGATGGTAGAAGTGGTAATAAAGGTGCTGAACCTGAAGCTATCGCTGTTGGTACACTCTCAAACGGTAAAGTATACGCTTTTGTTGGTCTTGAGAGACAGAGTGCAATTGTTATCTATGATGTTAGTAACCCACAAGCTCCAGAGTTTGTTGATTATGTTGTGACACATACTGACAATGATATCTCACCAGAGGGCATGAAGTTTATTCCAGCTTCTAATACTCCAAACGCAAAAGATCTACTTTTAGTATCTTATGAAGTTAGTGGTTCAACTGTTATTTATGAAGTTAAATAACTCTCAACTCTTCCCTTTTTTAGGGAAGACAATACTTGTAAGTGTTGGACTTATTGCAACTCTTGGTTGTAATAACTCGAGCAGTAACCCAGAGAAAAAAATACAAGAACTTGAAATTAAAACTCAAGAGCTTGAAAAAATCGTAGTTGAACCTATTAATGTCGACTTTAAAACTACTCTCTCTAGAAATAATGCAGCAGCCTATGTTACGTCACAGTGTTATACAAAAACTCAAGACAATAGCTCATCAATAGCGCACAATCCCTGTTTTTCATGTCATATCAACTCCATTGAGCCCAACTATATTGATGATGCAGAACTGCAAACGCTTAATGACTTTAGTGACTATACAAAAATAAACCGTTTCACTAATCTTTTTAAAGATAGAACAGCTTTAGTTGAACAGATAAGTGATGAAGAGATTTTATCTTATATACGAGAAGACAACTATTTAAAGAACCAAGAGATTAAACTTGCTCAAAAACTATCAAATATACCGAGTGAGTGGGATGTAAATGAAGATGGGATCTGGAATGGATATATGCCGGACTGCTACTTTAACTTTGACAATGAGGGTTTTGATAGAGACAAGCAGAATAACTTTACAGGTTGGAGAGCTTTCTCTTACTATCCATTTTTAGGAACTTTTTGGCCAACAAACGGCAGTACAGATGATGTGCTTATCAGGCTTCCAAAAGCCTTTCAAGAAGATATAAATGGAAACTTTTCTAAAGAGATTTATAAAGTCAACCTCGCTATAGTAGAGTCTCTTATAAAGCAAAAAGATATACAGATAAATGAAGTAGATGAGAGCCTCTATGGTGTTGACTTAGACCAAAATGGAGTTTTAAACGCAGCTACAGAGATAATATTTAATTGGGAAAAACCTGATTATAACTCAACCACGCAAAGAATTGAAAACTTCTCTATGAGTTATGTAGGTCGTGCTAAAGATATGCTCATAACAAATGAGCATCTCATAGCGCCAGGGCTTTATCCAAAAGGGAGCGAGTTTTTGCACTCAGTAAGATATATTGATATTAATGAAAACAACAGTGTCAAAATGGCTTCCCGCATGAAAGAGTTACGTTACGCTAAAAAAGTACATTGGAACAGTTACCCTCAACTTCTTAATGCTTCCATGAGTGAGATAATGGAAAAAGATCTCTTTCCCGATAGATTAAGAACTATTGTCGGAGACAGTGAAAGAGGTCTTCAAACAGGTTTAGGATGGACCTACCAAGGCTTTATAGAAGATGCAGAGGGTGAGCTTAGACCTCAAAACTACGAAGAAACGCAGTACTGTATAGGGTGTCACAGCGGTATTGGTGCTATTGCGGACTCTACTTTTGTTTTTCAGAGAAAATTTGACTTTGATTCACACCAAAACGGATGGTACCACTGGCTACAAGAGAGCAATGGCTTTAAAAATATCAAAGAACCAAGAACTAAAAATGGAGAGTATGAGTACTCACTCTATTTAGACAAAAACCATGCCGGTGACGAGTTTAGAGCAAACAGTGAAGTAATAGAGAAGTTTTTTCATACAGATGGAACTCTTAAAGAAGAGGAGACTTCAATACTACACAATGATATATCCCACCTCATAATACCATCTACACAAAGAGCACTAGAGTTAAACAAAGCCTATAAAGTAATCGTGGATGAGCAGAGTTATATATATGGTAGAGATGCCCATATAGAACCTGTAAAAAATGTTCACAAAAGTATTGTTCCTGAGACAGAAACCGGTAATGAAATGGTGATTTTTTGACAGATTTACCAGACTCTTTTTATGTTACCAATCTGTAATCTAAGAGAAACAGTTCAGTAATATAACTATTCTAAACTAGCACATCTTAAAAAATTCGGAGTTTACAATCATGAAACTTAACAAAAAAATTCTTCTTAGTTCAGCAGCGGCTGCTTTAGCATTATCTTTCACAGCATGTGGTGGTGGCGGAGGTGGTGGTTCTACTACACCGACTACACCACCAACTCCTGCAACTGATGCAGAAACTATCGTTAATAATGGAGATTTCACTGGTTCAGGTGCTCTTCAAGCAGCAACTAGATATCTTGCAAATGACGCTACTTTCGCTTTACCTGCTACAGCTGGTATTGCAGCTGCAGATTCTGTAGACCAAGCGGCGATAAAGACATTAGCAGATACTAAAACATTAGATGATACAACATTAAGTGGAGATATTACAGTTAATACAACTTTAACTTCTG
>JANTGV010000055.1 GCA_024762745.1 Sulfurimonas sp.
GGCTTAGTAAATAGAGATGTATTTGATGGTGTGTATCGTATTGATGAAATAGTTGGTATGGCTAAAGAGTATAAACATTTAGACCATACTACGGAAGATGCTATAACACAAAAAGTTGCTTATCTGAAAGAAGATATAGAGTTTTCAGATTTAGATGAAGTTTTAAAATCTCTTCCTAAAAGTATTTATAGAGTTAAGGGTGTCGTAAAAACAAAAGATGTTCCTAACCCAATTGTGATAAATTATTCATTCGGCAATGTTTCATATGATGAGCTAGATGAATATAAAGAGCCATCTATACTTATCTTTATAGGCGAAGCGATAGATAGTGATGTGAATTTATTAAATAATAAATTTGATTGTCTCAATGTTCCTCAGTTTAGAGTGAGTAAATAGTTCTTGAAAGTGGTTTTAGTGCTGCTTGGCATTATCAAATTTAATAGGTAACATTTAGAAATCTTATTCTAAATGTTACTATATGTATCATATTAGCTATCTCCTCTGTTTTATTAAATGTTACCAGATTTAACAAACTGTTTTATATTAAACGATTAAAATTGAATTCATCTATATTATAGATAATATTCGTTATTATAATTCATATTTTTCAATGATTTGAATGTAGTAGATGATACTTTCTGTCTGAAAAATTTATATCTAATATTAGATCTACTAATTAGATATAGAATTTAAAAATGTTTTATGCACTCTTTGTGTATTTTAAAAAACTTTTTCATAAATATAAGGAGTCAACTATGACAAAGATAGTAACAGAAGGCCCGGCTGGGTATATGCCACAGTCAGCACCAGAGATGGGAGTTGAGCTTTCAAAAGAAGGTGAAGCCTTACTTTACGGAAACTCTGTTTCTGAAGAAGAGGCAATGAGAGATGCAGCTCGTGCATTACTTACAAAGAAGAATCCAACAATTTTCCCTGGTCCTCAAGTACTATGGGACTGGAAAGATGATGTAGCAGATAAAGCTGCAGCGATTTTAGATCTTGCATCTGAGATTCCAAACTGTAAAATCATTCCAATGCCAGATTATAGACCTAAATATCCAAAAATTGATGTTAAGGCAGAAATCAACCCAAATCATCCAAACTTAACAATCTTAGATAATAAAATTGATGCTTGTATTTTTGTAGGTGTTCATTGTCACTACGCAAATCTTTCATTAAGAATGATCCGTGCTGGTACTAGCTGTTATACAGTAGCTTTATGTGCTTATATGGGACATGAAGAAGCTATGGCATCAATTAGAGATGTACATGCATCTAATGTTTTAAAATTCAGAGACATCGTTATTGAAGAGAGAAACAAACTAGGAATTGAGTGGACAGCTACTCTACCACCTGAAAATCCATCTTTAGAAAAAGAAGATTTCACTACATTAGCACCTGCGGATTATGGAGAGTATAGAAGTCTCATCATGACCAAAAAAGGTGAACATGTTACTGACGTTGAATAAAGGAGAAATTAGATGAGTCCAAATACAAGACCAACCCCAGAAAAAGAACTAGTAGATATAAACTACCTGTTAAAAGAAGCTCCAAGAGAGAAAAACTTTATTACAGGTGCTCAAGCGATGGCGGAAGCTGTTAAAAGAGCAAATGTTGATATGGCAATTGCTTATCCAATTACACCACAATCTGAAGTAATGCACCTTGTAGGTGATATTTATGCACAAGGCCATATTAAAGAGTACTACAGAGCTGAAGAAGAGCTTGGTACAATGTCAGCTATCGCTGGTGCTGCTAGAGCAGGTGTACGTCTGTTTACTGCGACATCAGGTCCAGGTTTATTACGTGGTTTAGAAGCGATTGTTTCATGGCCAGGTCACCGTGTACCAGCTGTACTTGGTATCTTAACTCGTGTTGTTAATGCACCGTTATCAATTCAGCCTGATAATATTGAAATGGCATACATGATGCACTGTGGTGCTGTTATGTTACATGCTGAAAATCAACAGGATACATTTGACTTCACATTAGCAGCATTTGCTATTACTGAAAAAGTTGATGTTTATGTACCGGTAGCTGTTGCAACTGAAGGTTTCTTCGTTACACACGCAAAAGGTTATGTTGATATGACTGATGAGAAACTTGCTCTTCATAATTTCGATCCAATTGCTGCTCCAGTACCAGCTATGGATAATGAAACACCACCAGCAAGAATCCAAAGAGATGCTCCTGTTCAAAAGTCAAACTTTATGAGTTATTTAATTCATTCAGTATGGCAACAAGAGATTTGGGACTCTAACAGACGTGCAATGAAATATATCTATGAGTATCTTGGTGGACCAATTGAGGTTCAAAACCCAGAAGCTGATGTATTTGTTGTTGCTTCTGGTTGTGCAGCTGCACAAGCAAGAGAAGCATGGAGATATGCACAAGAAGATGGCTTAAGCGTTGGTTTAATCAAAGTTAGAGCAATCAGACCATTCCCGGTAAATGAAATCAGAGAAGCAGCTAAGAATGCTAAGGCATTAATTGTTCCTGAACACAACATTATCGGTTGGTTATGTAAAGAAGTTAAAGCATCAATTCCAAATGGTGGTATTGTTGTTGAAGGTCCACGTGTATACGGTGGTATGACACTTCCAGTTGAGTTAATCATGAAAGAAATTCATACTGCTCTTGGATTAGAGTACGATCTAAAATTATAATAAGGGGATAACATGAGTTTAAAGTATATAACTCCGGCAGAGAGATTTAAAAAATATTTGCCAAAAGATTATGTTGAGTTAGTTGACTATGGTCCATTCGGTAAGACTCAAGAAGAAGCTGGTCCAGGTAATATGGGTCAATTTAAAGAGTTAATTGAAGAGCACCCAATGTGTTCTGGTTGTTGGATGGCATATTACATCAGATTGATTTTTGCGTCATTGCCAAACCCTGAAGAGACTGTAACATTAGGTACAGCTGGTTGTGGTCGTCTTGCGATTTCTCAAGCTGCAGTTCCATTTATTTATGGTAACTATGGTGACCAAAATGCTATGGCTTCTGGTTTAACACGTGCATTTAGATTGCGTTTTCCAGATAAGCATAAAGATGTTATTACTATCGCTGGTGACGGTGGTACTATGGATATCGGTTTCTCAATGACTATGCACTCATGGATTCGTGGTGAAAAATTCACTACAATCATGCTTGATAACGAAGTTTATGGAAACACTGGTGGACAAGAGTCTGGTATGTCTCCAAAAGGTGCTGTACTTAAGATGGCTCCACTTGGTAAAAAGGGTGAAAAAATGCCTGCTACATCTTTAGCACAAGCTGCTGGTTGTGTGTACACAGTAAGAATGTCACCAACTAACATTAAAAAAGCTGCTAAGATTATCAGAAGAGCAATCTTTGTTGCAAGAGAAGTTGGTCCAACTTTCATTCATGCATATACTTCATGTAATATTGAGTATTCAATTCCTACTGAAGATGTATTTGCAGATGCAAAAGAGAAAGAGAAAACTCGTTTTCAATTCGAAGAGTACATGACTGATGCTGCTAAAGAAGTAATTGAAAGAGTAGAAGAAGAAGAAAAAGCAGCTAGAAAAGCAAGAAAAGCTGCTACAGCGGAGGCAAACTAAGATGGCAACTGAAAAAACAAGATATAATATACGTATCTCTGGATTAGGTGGGCAAGGTGTTGTAACAACAGCACACATCCTTGGTGCTACTATGGATAATGCTGGTAAATATGCTTCACTTGTACCATTCTTTGGTTCAGAAAAACGTATGGCGCCAGTTGAAGCATATGTACGTGCTTCTAATCAACCAATTTATGAAGTTGGTGAAGTTGTTTATCCAGATATTATTATGATCTACCATTCACAAGTTGTTACACATGGTAAATCATACACGATGCCTTTTTATACAGGTTTAAAGCCAAACAGTTTAATTATTATTAATACAGACTTTGATGTTCTTACTGAAGAAGATCAAAAAGTATTAAAAGAATTAAACGCAACTGTTGTTCAGTTTGACGCAACTGCATTAGCAATGAAAATTGCTGGTACTGAGCTTGCTACAAATATGGCAATGATGGGTATGCTGCTTGGTCTTACAAAACTTGTAACAGAAGAAAATATTGAAGCAGCGGTTAGAGAGCGTTTCCTAGGAACTTCTTTTGTTGCTTCTGGTGGTACTGCTGCTCTGGATTCAGCTATTGAGAAAAAGTTCAAGAAAAAAGAACAATTACTAGCTGCTAATATGGAAGTTATTAATAAAACTTTTGAAATGGCAGACTCTGTAGATATTACTGGTGATGAGTTAATCGTTAGATTCTCAATATAAGGAAGGAAATAAATGTATTATGTAGCAAAAGTAAATTCAGATATGTGTGCTGAGTACAAGTGTAATACTTGTACATTATATTGTCCAGAAGCAAATACGCTAATGTTCGATAAAGTGGGAAATACATCTTGGGTAGATGAAGATAGATGTAAAGGGTGTGCACTTTGTGTATATGTATGTACTGATATGCTTGATCGTAACTGTATTACAATGGAAATGGCTGGTCACGAAGACTAATATATTTCACTAATCTGATAGAGTTACCTTTTAGGTGGCTCTATTAGATACTTCTTATTCTTATTTTTTAAAAGATAATTCACTCTGAATAATAAACTTCATATTTAAAACATTAATTTAACTAATTTATTTTCGACTATTTAAAAAGTTATTTTTAGACAATAATGCTAAAATTACATCATTAAAATCAAAAGGATTATAGTGAAAGTTACAGTAGAAAAGATTGATGACATAAACTTCACAATAAGTGGTACAGTTGAAAATAGTATCATAGAAGAAAAAGTTAATAAACTAAAAGAAGAAATAGCTAAAGATGAAAATAGTGATGCTTCGAATGATGAAAAAGTTCAGCAAGATGCCGCAGGTCAAGCATTCAAAGAGTTTATAGATGCAGGTATAAAAGAGGCTGGGATAGATGTAGAAACACTATTAGGACAACCAGCACTGAAAAAATACGAACAGCAAGATGGCAATATCTATTTTGAAGTAGAATTGTCAACAAGTCCGGATATAGATGTAAATATTGAATATAAAGATGTAGTACCAAGTTTTACGAAGCCAATAGCTGATCCTCAAGAGGTGGAAAAAAAGCTTATTGAATTTGCTACAAAGCAAGCACCATTTAAAAAAATAGAAAAAGCGAAGCCTGTTGAAGATGGAGATGTAGCTGTTATTGACTTTACAGGGTATATAGATGATAAACTTTTCGAGGGTGGAAGTGCTGAAAAGTTTAATCTGAAAGTTGGATCTAAAACATTTATCCCAGGTTTTGAAGAACAACTTATTGGTATGGAGTATGGCGAAGAAAAAACAGTTCTTGTTACTTTTCCAGAAGATTATCAAGCAGAAGACTTAGCAGGTAAAGAGACAAAATTCATCGTAAAACTTCACGAAATTCAGGAGCAAATTCCTGAGACACCAGATGATGCTTTTGCACAAAGAATTTTAAGCGATCCAAAAGCAACACTAGATACGCTTAAGGAGAAACTAGCAGAGCAAATTACATCTGAAGAAGTTTCAAAGATTTATATGGCAGAGTTAAAACCAAAAATTGTAACAGGGTTACTTGCAAAATTTGATTTTACATTACCAAATAACATAGTTGAGCAAGAGATTGATGCTAAGGTAAGTGAAAAGTCAAGATCATTTAGTGAAGAGCAACATAAAACTTATAAAGAAGATAAGGGCAAATTTATGGAGCTTAGAGAATCAATGCGAGAAGAGGCAAGAAAAAGTATTAAAACTGCATTAATTGTTGAAGCTTTAGCTAAAAAAGAGGGTATAGAGGTTCATGAACAAGAAGTACATGCAGCGCTTGGCTATCAAGCTATGATGACAGGGCAAGATGCGCAAGAACTAGTAAAATATTATGAAGATAACAACCTGATGACGTCTGCAAAAATGGGGTTGACTGAGGACAAGCTATTTGGTGTGATGCTTGGATTCCACAATAATTAGAGTATATTTATTACTCTATGCAAATTAAAAAGAGTGACTTCGTTCAAATACTTTGGAATTGGGCTGATAAAAACTCTATTCCTGATTTACAATGGGTTGAGCATGACTCCTATTTAAAAGGTGGTTACTTTAAAGGACTACCAAGAGACAAAGAGAAGTTACTCTGTTTAACTGAACTAAATCTTTTAGGTGCTCAAGTTACAGATTTACCAAGAGAGATAGGAAACTTGGTAAATCTAAAAAAACTCTATTTACTAGGCAATAGAATATCTGTATTACCGAAAGAGATAAAAAATTTAATATATTTAGAAGAGATATATCTTGCTGGAAATCAATTAAAAACGTTGCCTAAAGAGATAGGAGACTTAAAAAAATTAAAACTATTACTGCTTCAGGAAAATAAACTAACTACGTTACCACAAGAGATAGGAAAACTTCAACAACTATCAATATTAGAACTTGGTGGTAATAAACTTCACAGCTTACCAAAAGAGATTGGAGAACTTAAAGATTTAAGAAAATTAACACTTTGGAAAAACCAACTTAATTCACTTCCAACTGAGATGGCTAAACTTTTAAACTTAGAAGAGATTGACTTATTATATAACAAAATAGAGTTGACCCAACAAGATATTGAATGGTTGGAAATGCTATTGAAAAAAGAGTGTTCTGTAAATATATAAATGTTTAATGGGTGAATACTCTCTTTTATTATATTTAGCTATACTCTTATTATTTAGATATAGGAGATTTTATGCTGTATGATACAGTTGACAGAGCAAAAGTTGAACAGATGGTACGTGAATTTTATGCTATTGTGCTAAAAGATGATATTTTAAGTCCTTTTTTTATAAGAGCCTTAGGAGATGATTTAAAAAATGGCAAATGGCATGAACACTTAAATACATTGTATAATTTTTGGATGATGATGATGGAAGGGGAAAGGAATTACTGGGGTGACCCATTTCCTCCTCATGCCTTTTTAGGACCACTATCTCCTGAAACATTTGAACGTTGGTTGGAACTGTTTAGTGGAGTAGTGAACCGCCTATTTGTACCTGAAATTGCAGATAAGTTTTATAAAAAAGCTCAAATATTATCGATACAATTCCAAGAAAATTTATATGATGAAGACGA
>JANTGV010000056.1 GCA_024762745.1 Sulfurimonas sp.
CCACAAACACTGCTAAATTGGTCAAAACAAGAGAAAAGTCTAAGAGGAAGATTCTTTGATATCCCAGAGCTTGATGAAGAGGGGTTTAGACCAGCTCAAATAAAAGCAATTAACAATTTAGAAAAATCTTTTAAAGAAAATAAACCAAGAGCACTTATACAAATGGCGACAGGAGCTGGAAAAACATTCACAGCGGCTTCATTCATCTATAGACTCCTAAAATTTGCAAAAGCACATAGAATATTATTTCTTGTAGATACCAAAAACCTTGGAGAGCAAGCAGAACAAGAGTTTATGAAGTTTGTCCCACAAGATGACAATAGAAAATTCACAGAGCTTTACAATGTACAACGACTAAGTTCAAGTTACATAGCTAGTGATGCACAAGTATGTATCTCAACTATCCAAAGACTCTACTCAATCCTAAAAGGGGAAGAGCTAGACGAAAAAGCCGAAGAAGAAAACCCAAATGAATCAAGTTGGAAACCAAAAGAACCCCTGCCAGTAGTTTATAACGATAAATACGGAATAGAAACTTTTGATTTCATAGTCATAGATGAGTGCCACCGCTCTATTTATAACCTTTGGCAACAAGTCCTAGACTATTTTGACTCGTACCTTATAGGACTAACAGCAACACCAGATAAAAGAACCTTTGGATTCTTCAATGAAAATGTCGTAAGTGAATACACCTATGAAGAGTCAGTGGCTGATGGAGTAAATGTACCTTATGATGTCTTTGTAATAGAAACAGAGATAACAAAGCACGGTGCTAAAATCAATGCAAAAGAGCTAATCGAAAAAAGAGAGAAATTAAGCAGACGAAAAAGGTGGGAAAGAACCGCAGAGGAAGAAACCTATACAGCAAATAAACTTGATCGTGATGTAGTAAATCCAAGCCAAATAAGAAACATCATCAAAGCATATAAAGAAAACCTACCTAAAATCTTCCCAAACCGTATAGAAGAAAATGGAGAAATGGAAGTACCAAAGACACTTATCTTTGCTAAAACAGATTCCCATGCAGATGACATCATCAAAATAGTCCGTGAAGAGTTTGGAGAGGGTAACGACTTTTGTAAAAAAGTCACTTACAAAATAGATGAAGACCCAAAATCAGTCATAAATAGATTTAGGAACAACTACAATCCTCGTATAGCAGTAACAGTAGATATGATAGCAACAGGAACAGATATAAAACCCCTTGAAGTCCTGCTCTTTATGAGAGATGTAAAAAGTACAAACTATTTCCAGCAGATGATAGGAAGAGGAAGTAGAACTATCAATGATGATGACCTGCAACAAGTCTCAAAAATGGCAAAAGTAAAAACGCACTTCGTAGTAGTCGATGCAATAGGAGCTACAAAATCTAAAAAAACAGATAGCCGACCACTGGAGCGAAAACCTTCAGTTCCTATGAAAGATTTACTCGGAGCAGTCCTCATGGGTGCAACAGATGAAGACCTCTTCACTTCACTAGCAAACAGACTTATAAGACTAGATAAACAAATCACAGAAGATGAAAAAGAGAAAATAACAGAGCTAAGCGGTGGTAAAACTATAAACACTATCATAAAAAACCTACTCAATGTCTATGACCCTGATGTGATAGAAACCAGCTCACAAGAAGAGCTTATAAAAGAGGTACAGACAACTTTTAACGGAGAGCTTAACGAATATCTTGAGAATGTAAGAAAAGTGCACGAACAAACAATAGACATAGTAAATCTTGATACAGTGTTAGTAGCAGACTGGGACAAAGACTCGACAGATAAAGCAACTGAAATCATTACAGAGTTTAAAGCATATATAGAAGAGCATAAAGACGAGATAACAGCACTTAAAATCTTCTACAATGAACCACATAGAAGAAGAGAGCTAACATCAAAGATGGTAAAAGAGTTACTTACAAATATCAAGGCAAATAAACCAAGACTTGCTCCAAGTGTAGTATGGGAAGCATACAAACAGCTAGAAGAGACAAACCCACAAAGTCCAAAAAGTGAGATAATAGCTCTAGTATCAATACTACGACGACTCACTGAGCTAGATTCACGCCTCACAGGCTATGACCTAGTCATCGATAAAAATTTCCAAAAATGGGTCTTTGCAAAACAAGCAGGAAGCTTAAAATATAGTAGCGAACAAATGGAGTGGCTAAGAATGATAAAAGAGCATATAGCTACAAGCTTCCATATAGAAATAGATGACTTAGACTATACACCATTTGATGCACAAGGTGGACGAGGGAAAATGTGGCAACTGTTTGGAGAAGAGATGAATAATATCATAGATGAATTAAATGAAGCATTGGCGGCTTAGATGAGGGAAGATTGGACAACAGCAAAATATAAAAGTTTCTTAGATTATATACAGCCAACTAATTACTTAGTTAGTAGTACAGCTTATGATGATAGTTATAAAACACCTGTGCTAACAGCTGGTAAAACTTTTATACTAGGTTATACAAATGAAGAGGAAGGTATATTCACAGATACCCCTGTAATTATTTTCGATGACTTTACAACTGCTTCAAAATATGTAAACTTTGATTTCAAAGCGAAATCTTCTGCCATGAAAATTCTAAAGCCAACATCAGATTTAGTAAATTTAAAATATATTTACTATTCAATGCAACAAAATCAAATTAATACAGATACACATAAAAGATATTGGATTTCAATTTATGCAGAACATGAATTACTAGTTCCACCGCTCCTTGAACAAAAAGCAATCGTTGCAAAAATAGAACAACTCTTCTCAGAGCTTGATAATGGGATTGAAAATCTCAAAACAGCTCAAGCTAAACTCAAAATCTACCGCCAAGCAGTACTTAAAAAAGCATTTGAGGGAGTGCTGACAAAAGAGTGGAGAGAAAAACAAACTAATCTTCCAACAGCATATGAACTGCTAGAACAGATAAAAAAAGAGCGTGAAGAATATTTTAAACAACAACTTGAAGAGTGGAAACAAGCTGTAAAAGAGTGGGAAGAAAATGGAAAAGTTGCTAAAAGACCAACAAAGCCTAAAAAAACACCTATTCCTGAAATTACAAACAATAGTTTGTATCCAAATAACTGGATAGAAGGAACTATGGAGTGTGTAGCTGATGCGATAGACCCTCAACCAAGTCATAGAACTCCTCCAAAAGTTGATAACGGCATACCTTATATTGGAATTTCTGAAATTGATAAAGTTACAGGTGAAATAAATTTTGAGAAGTCTAGAAAAGTTTCTACTATTGTTTTAGATGAACATATTGCAAGATATAAATTAATTGAAGATGATTTCGTAATTGGTAAAATTGGTACTATTGGTAAACCTTTCTTTATACCTACAGAGAGATTCTTCACACTTTCAGCTAATGTAGTATTAGTTCAACCATTAAGAACAATTTCAAATCCAAAATATTTATACTATCTTTCTAAGTCACCTATTATTGAAAATCAATTTAAGACTGGCTCTAAAGCCACTACTCAAGCAGCATTTGGAATAAAAAAAGTAAGATTATTAGAAATACCTCTATGTTCACTTAAAGAGCAAAACCAAATAGTCCAAGAGATAGAATCACGATTAAGTGTGTGTGATAAAATAGAAGAAACTATAAAAATATCACTCGCTAAAGCAGAAGCCCTAAGACAAAGTATTCTAAAAAAAGCTTACGAGGGGAAACTCCTCAGCGAACAAGAACTTGAAAATATCAAAAACGATCCAGAGTATGAAAGTGCCGAAGAATTACTAAAAAGAATTAAAAATGAGAGAGATAAATAATGAATGAAGCAAATAATACATCAAGTGTAGTAAGTAAAGTTTGGGGATTTGCAACCATCCTAAAAGATGATGGTGTTGGGTATGGGGATTATCTAGAACAGCTAACTTATTTACTCTTTCTAAAAATGGCAGATGAGTACAGTAAACCACCATACAATAGAAAGCTAAATATCCCAGAGGAATACAACTGGGAAAGTTTAACCCAAAAAAGAGGAGCTGAGCTAGAGATACACTATAGTGAACTACTTCGTAAACTCTCAACTGCTAAAGGGATACTTGGACAAATATTTACAAAAAGCCAAAATAAAATCCAAGACCCTGCAAAACTTTATAAAATCATAGATATGGTAAACAAAGAAAACTGGTCAATGTTTGGAGCAGATTTAAAGGGTAAAATCTATGAAGGTTTACTTGAAAAGAATGCAGAAGATACAAAAAGTGGAGCAGGACAATACTTTACACCAAGAAGCCTTATCAAAGCTATGGTAGAGTGTGTAAGACCCCAACCACTTAAGACTATCACAGACCCAGCATGTGGAACTGGCGGATTCTTCTTAGCAGCTTATGATTATATAGTAAAAAATTATGACTTAGACAAAGAGCAAAAAGAGTTTTTAAAAAATAAAACTTTCTATGGAAATGAGATAGTAGCAAATACAAGAAGAATGGCACTTATGAATCTCTTTTTGCACAATATCGGTGAAATAGATGGAGAGAGCTTCATATCGCCAAACGATGCTCTCATAGCTGATGAAGGGAAAAGATATGATTATGTCCTTGCAAATCCGCCATTTGGTAAAAAAAGCTCAATGACCTTTACAAATGAAGAGGGAGAGCAAGAAAAAGAGGACTTAGTTTACAATCGTCAAGACTTTTGGGCTACAAGCTCAAACAAACAGTTAAACTTTCTGCAACATATCAAAACACTTCTCAAAACGACAGGACAAGCTGCAGTGGTACTTCCTGATAATGTACTCTTTGAGGGTGGTGCTGGTGAGACAGTACGAAAAGAGCTTATGAAAACAACAGAGCTTCACACGATACTGAGACTTCCTACTGGAATATTTTATAAGCAGGGGGTAAAAGCGAATGTACTCTTCTTTGATAATAAACCTGCTTCAAAGGAACCTTGGACTAAAGAGGTATGGATATATGACTTTAGAACCAATATCCACTTTACACTCAAGAAAAAACCTATGAAGCTTGATGACTTACAAGAATTCATCGATTGTTACAACCCTACAAATAGACACAATAGAACTGAAACATATAGTGATGAAAATCCAGAGGGTCGATGGAGAAAGTTTACTTATGATGAGATAATAGTTAGAGACAAAACAAGCTTGGATATCTTCTGGCTAAAAGATAAAAGTCTGACTGATTTAGACAATTTACCAGACCCTGATATTCTGGCAAATGAAATTATGGATGATTTAGAAGCTGGACTTGAGAGCTTTAGAGAGATTGTTGGAATTGTTAATGAATGATCATACAAGATACCATGAAGCATTTGGTATTACTGCTAAAGATTTTAAAAAACTAGGTGTGTTTAATGGCTTTGTGGATAGGGATGCAAATTTTTATATCGTCCCGCATATGTTACAAGATAGTAAAATACCTGAGTTTGAGAACTCTTATGAGAAATATAAAAAACATTTTGCAACTATTGTAAAATTTATCAAAGCCTCTAAAGTTGAAGGTGATAGATTTTATAGAGAGACAGTTAAAAAGTTTATTTTTCATGAGATTGCTCATGCAGGTCTTGGATATTCAAAATCAGGAAAAAAAGGTTCTGGTATTGGAGAAAAATTAGCAGAACAATTAACGAAAGGTGCCATTGAAATTGTTTCTGCAGGGATAGAAGACCCTGAGATTTTTGAGTTAATTGGGCTTCTAGAAGAGGGAATAGGTGCAGATAGAATAAGTGATATGCTTTTGTCTATATTGGCAGAAGAGTTTTTTATGTATACAGAAAATATGGCGGTAGAATTAAAAATACCCACTAAAGGATATAAATATAAAGGGATTACATATAAGATTCCACATTATAAAAATGAACTAGTAGTTTTTGTTCCAGAAGAATTTATAGTAGCTTTACCTATGGCAATTGATCGTGATGATATTAGTATGGTATGTGCACACAATGAAGGACTTAGAAATAGAGTCAATCTAATTATCGCTCAAGGAATGGAAGCCGGTAATAAGATAAGCAAACAGCAACTAAAAAGGCTTATCGTAAAAGAGCCGGCTCTGGCTAAAGAATTAGTTAAATTAATTAAGGTTAAGGTCAATACTTCATATGATTTTACAGAAGATGCTACTGGCGAGTTTATCTGGAAAGATCTAGCACATGATTTTAGTTCTAGTTTTCCTCTATCTTTGGATAAGAAGATGTCAGTCAAGGAAACTGTAGCAATCATATGTAATAAGTATCAAGAGCTAATTGAAAATAATGGATTATTTAAGTTTTTTCATAATAGTGATGGAACACATAAAAATGAAAAGTTCGCCCAAATGTTATTTTTTACTATTGCCCAATCATACTGTGAGGCAAACAATCTTGATTTAAGTCCGGAGAGTGATGCTGGTAGAGGACCTGTAGATTTTAAAATCAGTCAAAGTGCAGATACTAAAGTAAACGTAGAATTAAAATTATCAACAAATAGACTTTTACATGGCTATGAGACACAATTACCTATTTACAATAAGGCTGAAAAAACTGTGGATAGTTTTTTCTTAATTATTTTACTTTATCCTAAAGATATGAAAAAGGTGAAAACAGTGTATAGGCATAAAAGTAGATATGAAACAGTAGAAAAAAAACTACCAGAGATTGTAGTGGTTGATGCTACATGGAAAGAATCTGCTAGTAAAGCAAAATCACTGTTAGGTTAAAAAGGGGAGGAAAAAAAGTGTCGTTTTTAATACATAAACTTTCATTTGATAAAGATACTAAAAATACTGAGTTTATTTTTAATTCAGAGGATATGGATAGTGATATTGTTTTTTCAATTATTATTGGTGCAAATGGTACGGGAAAAAGCTTATTTTTAGCAAAACTTATCGATGTATTTCAAGATATTATCTTAGGTAATGAAGATATGTTTTCTAAACGGAAATATCCAGAATATTATAATATTGTCTATGAGCTTAGTGGAATAATATACAGTATAGAAAAGGATAATGGATATATACTTGGAGAAAATACAAACTGGGGAAGTATTCAGGTTCCTGAGTCTATCTTGGCATTAACATTTTTAGTTGAAGACAAGTTTACATATAAATCTCAAGATGACAATAGAACTTCAATATATAAATATTTAGGAA
>JANTGV010000057.1 GCA_024762745.1 Sulfurimonas sp.
AACCATCTGAATCTAAAACTTTTGAATAGTAACTTGTAGACTGTGGTACATGCAACAAATCATCTATCTGCTTTTTAACTTCACTTTTTGTTGAACATCCCAACATCAATACTGCTAGACCAATGGTATACACTATCTTCAATCTAATTCCTCTTTCTAATCTACATCACCAAATCTACTCACAACTCTACCAATCACTTCTACCTCACTAGGGTCAAGTGTTTGAGTTGAATAAACTTCATTATCAGATATTATATCTATTTTTCCATCTATTCTTTTTTGAATGCGTTTTATAAAGAGTCCTGCCTCGGTTCTTAGTGTAAATATACCACCACGACCAAGATCTCGTTTCTCTCTATTTATAAATACAATATCGTTGTAACTAAAAGTTGGCTCCATGGAGTCACCAGAAACATTGATAGCCTCAATATTTTTCAGCTCTCTTTCACCACCTAGCATAAATACAAACTGTTCAGGTATCTCTAACTCTTCTATCTCTTCACACTCTGCATCAGCACCGCCACCGGCACTTGCGTTTACGTCATTAAAATACTTCACCATATAGAACTTATTTGTAGCTTCTACTAAACTCTCCGGTGACTGACCATATAAAAGCCAGTTTATTGATATAGACTTTTTAGCACAAAAATCTAGAAGCTCTGTAAATGGTATCTTATCGCGCTTTTTCATAGTCGCGAAATTCATCTGTGAGATTCCTAATATATCAGCAACATCTTTATCAAATATCTTTTTGGCATCAAAATCAACAGAGACAATACTTTTAATCTCCTCCACTATTTCTGCAAAACTATTCATGACACTCTCCTTTATATTTCTTACATTGTAATGTACTTTTGCAATAAAGTCAAATATTTAATGACAAATTGTCATATTTTTAATAAAAACATAAATATAAGTGTAATATTTTCTAAATTTACTTAAAGGATTTGACATGGCACTTATAATTAAAAACGCAGAGAGCCTCTTTGAAAGATTTGAAAACAGTATTGGGGATTGGGCTGAGAAGATATTTTAAGTTAATTAAGAGTTATTCTCTTTAAACTCTTTTTCTCTTCTCTTCTTCTCTTCAAGTCTAAAACCCTCTTCTCTTTGGGATGATTTATTTTTATGATATCCACCAAATACAAATATCATAAAAAGTATAAACAGAAAAAATACAACTCCATTGATTATTTCCACTACTTCACACCCTCAAAGCTATCATAAGTCTGTCGTATAGCATCATAAAGGACTATTCCCGTACTGATTGCAAGGTTCAGGCTTCGACCATCTTTAGTCATTGGTATAGTAATATTCTGGCTCTTATACTTATTTAGTATATCTTCTGGAATTCCTGCTGTTTCACTACCAAAGAATATATAATCATTATCTTCAAAGGCAGCATTAAAATAGGGTCTATCAGTCTTTGTAGTTGCAAAATAAGCATTACTATTTATCTCATTGTTTGCAAAAAAATCATCTAAGCTTTCCCAAACATGCAGATCTAACTTATCCCAATAGTCAAGTCCTGCACGTCTTACAGCTTTTTCATCTATATCAAAGGCTATAGGCTTTATAAGATGAAGAGAAGCCCCTGCGTTTACGCATAAACGCCCTATAGCACCTGTATTGTTAGGAATCTGTGGATGAACTAAAACTACATTAAATCCCATGATAAAACCTTTAAAAAATTACTGTTTTATTTGCATAGACGAAGATTCTATCTTCAAGTGCTAACTTAAGTGCACGTGATAAAACAACCTTCTCTACATCTCTTCCTGAGCGTTGCATATCTTTCCAACTGTAAGCATGATCAACATGTTTTATCTCTTGGGCTATAATCGGACCCTCATCCAAGTTGTTATTTACAAAGTGAGATGTAGCCCCTATAATCTTAACACCTCTATCATAAGCTTGTTTGTAAGGATTTGCACCAATAAAAGCAGGTAAAAATGAGTGGTGTATATTTATTATCTTCTCTTCGTAGTGTTCTACGAAATTAGGAGTAAGTATACGCATATATTTAGCCAACACTATGTAGTCTACATCCTCAAAACTATCTATAGACTCAATAATCTTCTGTTCATGCTCTGTACGCTCTAAGTTTTCATGAGAAACTGTAATATATGGAATATCAAACTTATTTACTAAAGACTCGAGCTTATCATAGTTTGAGATAACTGCTAAAATATTCGCTTCAAGTTCGCCAGACTCATGTCTAATCAGTATATCACCTAGGGCATGGAGCTCTTTTGTAGCCATCAAAATAATATTTTTTTTCTTTGGCTCTATCACTTTAATATGTGCACTTTTTGGAAGAACAGACTCAAGAGCAACCTTAAGCTCTTTTTTGTTGATCTCTCCGTCTACAACACTTCTCATAAAAAACTTATTATTCTCTTTATCAACAAACTCACTATTAGAGAGTATATTCAAATCACTATTAAAAAAAATGCTAGAAACTTTATGTACTAAACCTTTCTCATCGTTTGCATCTATTAAAACTCTATATTGACTCACTATTTGGTTCCTTTTTCTAACTTTTCAACTCGTGCATCTATAGTTGCGAGAACATACTCTAAAAAATTCAGTGTCATATCTACTTTTGCTTCTATATTGATATTGTTTGGTGCTTGAAAGCCTTCAAAAAGAACAAGCAGTCGCTCTCTTATAGAGTTGAGATAGATTAACTCACTGTCAGAAGATTCACCGCTCGTAATAGCCTCTCTTTCAAAACTCTTTTCAGGAACTATCTCTTTTTTTACAGAACTCTCTTTGTCCGATGTTTGGATTGGGGCATCTTCTTCCATCTCAGCTAAAGTTGAGAGTATTACATCTTTTAATTCCATGCTTTTAATAACCACCTTTCAAATTCGTTGAACTCTATATCGCTATCCATTTTCAAAAAGAACTCTTTCATCTGAGGATTGACATTTAAGAACTTTTTTCTCATCCCGGAGAGTCTTCTAATCGCAATTTTTGCATCACTATTATCTGGGTCATTTTTTAAGACCTCTTTATAGATACTAAGAGCCTCTTCTTTTAGACCTTGAAGCTCATAAATATTTGCTAAAGTAAGTGTCTGCATCTGCGTTTTATCTACCTAGCAATATAGTTTGCTATTATTGAACCCATTTCACTGGTTGAACACACTTCTTTTGCATCAAACTGTGCTAAATCACCAGTTCTGTAACCTTCACTGAGTGCTTTTTTAATTGCATTGTCAATTTTATCTGCCGCTTCAACTTCACCTAGTGCATATCTTAACATCATAGAAGCTGATGATATAGTTGCTATAGGATTTGCTATACCTTGACCTGCGATATCTGGAGCAGAACCATGTATAGGTTCATACACACCTATTTTATCACCAACAGAAGCCGATGGTAAAAGACCAATAGAACCACATAACATCGAAGCTTCATCACTTAAAATGTCACCAAAAATATTTCCTGTCAGCATTACATCAAACTGTTTTGGATTTAGTACAAGTTGCATAGCAGCATTATCTACATACATATGTGTAAGTTCAACTTCTGGATACTCAGCTGATACTTCAGTAACAACATCTCTCCAAAGTTGAGATACATCAAGAACATTTGCCTTATCTATGGAGCAGACCCTTTTATCTCTTTTCATTGCAATTTTAAATGCATGATGTGCAATACGGATAATCTCATCACGAGTGTAAACCATAGTGTTCCACCCTTTATCTTCCGTACGACCTTTAGGCTCACCAAAGTAGATACCACCTATAAGTTCACGTACAACCATGATATCAACACCCTGAATAATTTCAGGCTTCAGTGATGAAGCGTTTATCAACTCATCATAAACAACTGCTGGACGAAGATTAGCATAAACACCTAACTCTTTACGGAATCTCAAAAGTCCACTTTCAGGGCGTTTTTCACGAGGTAGTGAGTCCCATTTTTCTCCACCAATAGCTCCAAAAAGAACAGCATCAGAGTTTAAAGACTTTGTAATAGTCTCCTGAGGAAGTGGATCACCAGTAATGTCATAAGCGATTCCACCCATTAAAGCTTCATCATACTTAAAGTTCAGATCACAAGATGAAGCAACAGCATCTAAAACTTTTACAGCCTCATCAACAATCTCTGGACCGATTCCATCACCTTTAATAAGTGTTATTGTATAATTTTTCATTATTTACCTTTTACTTCATTAGCTGCAAAGTTCATTAAACCACCTGCATCAATTAACTCTTGCATAAACTCTGGTATTGGAACAAAGCTGTATGTTTTGTTGCTTGTCTTATTAGTGATTGTACCTGCGTTCATATCTACACTGATATTATCACCCTCTTTAATCTCTGCACTCTCAGCAAGTTCAAAAATAGGTAGTCCCATATTAAACGCATTTCTATAAAATATTCTTGCGAAAGTTGGTGCAATTACGGCAGCAACACCAGCTGCTTTTAATGCAATTGGTGCATGTTCACGTGAACTTCCACATCCAAAATTTTCACCAGCTACTATTACATCACCTGCACTCATATTATTAACAAATTCTGGATCTGCATCTTCCATGACATGTTTTGCTAGTTCCTCAGGAACAGAAGTATTCAAGTATCTTGCAGCGATAATTAAGTCTGTATCTATATCTTTCCCAAAGGTCCAAACTTTTCCATCAATATTTGCTTTTTGCATATATAAAATCCTATATGTATCTAAATTAATTTTGCGATTATATCCAAAAAGATGTTGTATATTTATAAAGAGAAAGTTTTAAGAGTTTAGGCTCTTATTTATTGTAGAAAAATTTAAAATTATTTTTCCCACTCTGCTTCGCATCATACATTGCCAAATCAGCTTTTTTAATGAGTTCTTGAGGTGTGACAGCATCTTTAGCAAAAAGTGATATTCCTATACTTGTACTGAGTTGTACGTTCCTACCATTTAGTTTCACGGGCTCCTTCATAGCCTCAACTATTTTTTCAGCTACAATTTCAGATGTTCTAGGATTCAAATGCTCTTCGATAATAATCATAAACTCATCACCACCCATACGAGCCAAAGTGTCTTCTGCACGTATATTCTCATGAAGTCGTTGTGTAAACACCTTAAGTACTTCATCACCAATATCATGCCCATATGTGTCATTTATCTTTTTAAAATGATCCAAATCTAAAAAAAAGACTGCAAGGACACTCTGTTTTCTTGTTGCCTTTGTAACAGCTAACTCTAAACGGTCATTGAAGAGTGCCCTATTAGGAAGACCTGTTAACTCATCATGGTGAGCCTTATATGCCAATAGGTCTTTTTGCTTATGTAACTTTTCATGAGTTGTATAGATTTTATCAAGCATAACATTAAAGTTTTTTGCCAGTTCACCAATCTCATCATTATTATAAACACCGACTCTTGCAGTCATAGCTTTTGTCTCAATTATAATGTTTGTACTCTCATTCAACTTCGAAATAGGAAGTAATATCTCCCTACTTAAAATAGAGTAGTACTTATACGAAAGAGCTGCACCAAGGATAATAAAGAATAAAATAAAGAGTGCCTCAGTAAATAGATGGTAGAAAAACTCCATCAGTGAAGTGATAATAAGCAGTGAACCTATCTTTTTACCATCAATCATAACAGGGCTTACAGTATAAAGATCCCAAGCCCTCCAAAACTGTTCTCTATCAGGTTCTATTGGGGCTAAAAGAGTTTCCTTTAGAAGTTTTGTACGACTATAAGATGCTAAAAGAGTCCATTCATTATCCATAACAAAGGCTTGTTTAACCTTAGTTTCATACTTCAATGACTGAAGTGATTCCTCAATAGTTGTCAAATCCTCAAAAAGTAGAGCCGGTGCAATATTTTTTGCTAAGATTTTTGTCAAAATCAAATTCGCTTTTCCAACAGTGTTTTTCTGATCAAAGTACTGATATGTCAAAATAAACAAAATAGAAATAACTCCAGCAATAAAAGCAGTGGAAATATTCATAAAATTAAGTTTTTTTGATATGCTTAAACGATTGTAAAACTCCAACATAACTTCCCAATTAATAAATTTTTTCACTATAGTATCTAAAAAATCATAAAGAATATGCTATCATAGCCGCTAAAAAATACACTAGAAGAGACTATACATGTTAAAAATTATTTTAATTGTTGCCACTTTAATGATGTTTGGATGTGGTGTTGCAGATAAAAAAACTCCTACCATTATTAAAGATGAACCGACATTTAAACTTATGTATGTCAAAGTTAACCAACACCCATTTGTAAAATCTGAACAGGTAAAGGTTTTTAGTGTAGTTGACGGCATAGCTGAGACCTCAAAGGGTAAAATTGCAGTTTTTAAACTAGAAGACAATAGAAGTGAGTTTAAACTCTCTGTCAATAGTCCAAACGCTCAAAGAATCAGAATACTTAACATTAAACCAAAGTATAAAGACGGAATATGGTTAAAAGCAGGAAAATATCATATAGAAGTCTCTGCAAAAAACTATCAAACATATAAAAAATGGATTAAGCTCTCTAAAGACACAAGTTTACTTATTAAACTTAAAAGAGTAAAAGATATCTCAGTTGGCACTATAACTTGGGGTGCACAGAGTGGAGTAAAATATATAGATGGTTTATACTGGCAGGACCAGATTCAAAACAAAACTAATAAAATGAACTGGTATCAGGCTAAAAAATATTGTGAAGAGCTTGTTATTAACAATAATAGAGTGCTAATTGATGATTTCAGGCTACCTACTGAGTCAGAACTTTTTCTACTCTCTAAATCAAACTCAGAGCTCGACTACAGCGGTAATATATGCTGGTCATCCTCAGCTGACCAAAAACATACTCAATTTGCCAAATATGTTTATATAAACAGTAAAAAGAATGGTTGGTATAACAAAGAAGGGAGTAGTTATGTAAGATGCGTTTCTCGTAAAAACTACCCTTCAGACATATCTTTACTGGAGTTAACAAAACTGATAGAAAAGAGGAAAAAATATAAGTTTCTCGATGCTCTAGAGATTGCTGTTGAAGTGAAGTATGGAAAACCAATTATTAAAAATGTAATTTATAACAGTAGGAAAAAAAGTCTGAGTTTCAGACTAAGATCACAAAA
>JANTGV010000058.1 GCA_024762745.1 Sulfurimonas sp.
CCTTTTATCTACTCCCAATTGTCCTAATGTTCTCTCGACTAAACGCAACTCTTGGAGTCTATTTTTACAACTACATCAGCAGTGGAGTTGGAAAACTTTTAAAAGAGGAGTTAAGCTTTAAGTACCTTGTCTTTGCTCTTCTCTACTCTTTGGTTATCGCCTACTTTTTCTCGTTTCTCTCTGCGTTTTTTGTAGCTCTTTTTATCCTCATTATTATCGCTAAGTTTTTCACTGCTCGACTCGGCGGGCTCAACGGTGACATCTACGGCTTCATCATAGAAGTCAGCGAACTTGCGCTTTTAAACTACATCATCATAAGCAATGTTTCATGAAGATAACACTTGTGAGGCATGCAGAGGTAGCTGAAGAGTACCAAGGCAGATACAATGGACATATCGATATCTCTCTTTCTAAAAAAGGAAAGGAAGATGCGAAAGGGTTAGCAAAAAAGCTAAAACACATTGCGTTTGATAAGGTCTACTGCTCTGACTTGCTTCGAGCCAAAGAGACACTCTCTGCATTTAATGTAGATAAGGAGATTATCTATACAGAGAGACTGCGTGAGAAGTCTTGGGGTAGACATGAGGGGAAAAGTTTTCATGAGATAGTAGAGAGTGGCATAGAGTATAAAAATTTCGAGCAGTGGATAAACGCACTTGGTGGAGAGGATATTGAGAACTATACTCAAAGACTTAAGGAGTACTTTTATGAGACGATTTTAAAACAAAATGTAGAGAACATCTTAATAGTCACTCACTCTGGAGTTATCAAAACACTACTGAGTATCATAAAAAACATCTCACTTGAAGAGGCTTTTTCAACAGAGTTACCCTACTCCTCTTTTATTACATTAGATACAATACATTTATGAAAAACTATAAAATTACTGATGAAAACCTGCAAAACCTTGAGGCTTTTAAAAGCATACTAAACAAAGATGAAAACGCAATGATAAATGAAGCTCTTGAGCTCTACTTTACAGAAGAAGCAGAAAAGCTTAAAGAGGCTGAAAACTCCCAAACAAACCTAAGCTTTGATGAGTTTTGGGATGGGCTAGACCTTTAATAGAGCCAGGAGAGCACCACTGTTCCAACTGTATGGATTTCATCTTCAAGCGTAAATTTAGGGGTACTTTTTGTCTGCATGAAGTCAAGAACGATATTTTCATATCTCGCCGTAAAGCCAAATCCCAAGTAAGCAACAAAATTCTCTTTATCTACAGAGTGACTATCTTTAAAGGTGTTACCATCTAAGAATATATCGTGTACAACCGCTGAACCATAGCCATTAAGGTTGAAACTAAAGCTCCACTTCTCTCTTTTCATGTTTTCACACTCATCCAAGACCACGACCCCAACTTCTCCTCCAGCATTTATAGTTGAAACTCCAAAATCTTTAGGAATATTCCAACCAAAACGTACGCTGAGTCCTGCCGTTGCTCCTGTAGTAATATTTCCTAAATCAGCTTGCACAAAAGGAATAAAAGAGCTTTCAAAACTTCCTTCTGACTGAGGCACAAAACGCCATTTACGGACATACTTCAAGTTTATTCCCAACTCATTTTTAAGTTGGTTATTCCAACCTTTTGGAAGTGTACTATTTGTCATCTTGTGTATAATCTCTTGTATCTCTTCAGTCTTTGAAGCTGGACCAACCATCCCTACATGAAGATAGAGAGTTCTTAAATCTGTTTGAGAACTCTTATGGAGTCCATACTCAAAATATGTCCATCCAGTATAAGGACGATCATCTTCAATAAGTGCTGTCTCAGTAAGGTCAGCCGGTGTATACATCTGGTTTACAAGAGAAAAGCTTACATAAGCATCATACTCTCCATTGTCCAAAAACAAGATGTCATAAAGAGGGTTTGCCTGGTTTATAACATGATAAATCAGACTAAATTTTTCCCCTGATGAGTACTGAGCATCTGTTGTAGAAAAGAGGTCGTTTTCAAAAAAAACATTAAACCTGTTAAACTCCCAATTCTCACTCATATCAATCTTTTCCAACTTATCTGAGAGTAGACTCATAGGTAACACCAACATTAATATAACAGATGCCAAAGACTTTTTCATTTTTAATATATTCTCTTCTATTTTAATATCCAAATTCACTCCAACCATATCGGTAGTATCGGTTTAAATCATATAAGCCTGCGTTTACTGGGTCTTTTTCATTAAAGTGCTCTTGAAACCAATCAAAATGCACCCAAAAATTTTCATCATCTCGCCCTATAAAATATTTTGCACTCTTGGCCATATACTTATCACTTCCGTCAAAATTTTTCAACATATCAAAAAAATCAGGAAGCTCTCTATAGTGTACATTTGCAAACATATTAGGATAAGAACCTACAGAACCCTCAATAATATCCAAAGTATCTCTTTTAGGATCAACCTGTTCTCCATTAAAAAGAGAGTTCACATTGTCATGCCAACGATTAATAACTATTGTAAAAACTCTACTCGAACCATCTCCTTTAATAACACGTATATGAAGTGTATTAACCCCGTTATCAGTTACATGTTTTATAAAGCCTGTTCCTGGTGCAGTTAAGGATCTGGCTGCGTTTTTAATATCTGCATGTGAATTAAACTCCGTTGGCATCTTCGGCAACTTGTATCCCGTTTTATAGTAGTTTATATCATCAAAAGCTATCTCTGTTGATTTGAGAATATGGTTCTCTACAACTTGCTCAATAAACTCTCTTTTGTAGTTTTGAGTTTCATAGTTGACTTTTGAACCACGCTTCATAAGCTCATAACCCTTAGCCCCCTCTTCATCTTTAATATTTTCAATACCATCATTAATATACCACGATTTAAACAGCTCTAAGCGGCTACCGTAGGGCATATAAGAGATAAAATTAAGCTCCCCTTCCATGCGTAGAAAATCCATATATCTTCTTATGTTTGTTTGGTGAGATATATTTCCAAAAACGTCATATCCTGCTACCAAAGAGTAGTAAATTCTCTCAAACTGCGGATAGTCTATAACCCACATAGTTCGGGGAAGTCCACCTAGAACTCCTTTATGCACAGATGCACTATCAAAATGACGATAGATGGTTAAAATCGGTGCATCCTTTTCTGTGTTCCCTCTCCATATAGAGTCTACTCCTAAACCATCTGGATATGTTTTGTTGTATAGCTCCTGTTTGGCATAAAAATACTTTTCATATCTATCTTTATACTCATCACTAAAGGTCTTTAAGATGCCATTGTTACTCGTCTTTATAGGCATACTTAAGTTGTCGAATTGTGACTTAATAAACTCCGGATTACTCAAAGAGAGATCAAACTCAGGATCTGCGAACATCACCCAAAAATGATCATGAATCACATTAAGTGCCATCTGCCCGCGACACACTGGTCCACGGATAAAAGTCATTACTATGTAGTTTGCGTTATCAAGTAAAAACAGATAGCGTGATTTGGCCGGAATCTGATAAAAAGTTACAAATGGATTCGCGCTCATCTCTACATCATAATCTGTATAGTGAGGCTCTTCTATCCATTTTGGTTCTATAAAGAGCTCTTTAAATCTCTCTAGTTTCTTATCGTCAAACTCCACAACCATATGCGTTTTATGCACTATCGTAGAGTGAATTTTTCGAAATCTGTAGTAAAATTTCTCCACCTTAGGGTCATCATAGGGACGAAGTGTGGGAATAATCTCTATCTTCTCTGGAGCAGGTGTAGATGAACGTACTATCTCATAAAACTCTGCTGGCGCAACCTTAAAATTCCAATGTGCAAGAAATAGATGTTCATAAAGGTATCTTGCAGTCACAGAGTGTTTAGCATCTTCGGTGTTTAAAAATGCTTCCCATTTTTCTATCTCAAACGCAGCTTCTGTGCTTGGTGTCGTTAAATTTTTCTGTTGTATCTCACTTGGGCCATATGCACCACGGTGTAACCACTGAGCCAATGTAGTGTACTCTGACTCTTTAAGGGCTGGAAACCCATAAGGCATCCCATGATTTTGTTTCTTTGCCATATACTCATTCAACTCTTTTTTGTTCTTAGGGCAGATGAGCTCATCACTCTCAGGCTCATAAGAACCTAAAATTTGAGGATTTTTCTTTTTATCATGAAGCATATGCATCATAATCGAATCATTATGGCTCTGGTTCGAATCAACAGATTTCGTAACAGAGTAAAACTCTTTTGCGTGCCACTCCTCTGTATCCTTAGCATCCATAAAAAGACGGGTAGGTTCTATCGCTCTTAAACGCATTGCATCATAGACCAAAAGCTTACTTGCCCCTCTATCTACCCCCTCAAAAGAGCTGAACTTTGACTGGCAAGGAGAGTTATAACATGAGTGGCAAGAAACGCAGCGTTTGTCTAAAATAGGTTTTACATCTCTTAGATAATCTATCTCCTGCTGGCTCAACTCTACTTTTACCGGTTCTACTACTGGTGCACTACATCCCGCTAATAAAACAAAGAGTATAGTTATAAACGCAACTTTTAAAAACCTCATCAACTGGCTCCAAAAATATAATTTCATTAAAATAAAGAATTATAGTTATTATAAACTGAATATAAGCTACTACATTAACCTTTAGAAAGTAAAATACAAAAATCAAAAAACAAAGGTCACAAATGAAAAACTTTATAATTATTGGGGCATTTTTAGCTCTACTTCTTGGCGGCTGTTCAGCAAAAGAGTTTAATAAAGGTGCAGACGGAATAATAAATGATATCTCCAATGCTTTTGAAGAGAGTAGAGACAAATCAGCAGATTAGAAGCTGATTAAAAATAGTAGTTGATAAGCGCCTTATAGGTCTGCTCATCTTCATTACCTAAAGAGCCTAAATCTTTATAATCATATTTAAACTTTAATTGAAAATTTTGGGTGAATCTAAAACTCTGTGTAATTTTAGCCACGTTTTGTTCATCCCCATTATCGTAGTATCTTCTCGTAATTTCAAAATTTGTACTCATAAAATTATACTTATCGAAAACAAGACCTATACTCCCACCGACAGCTGCAACAAACTCATCAGCTACATAAAAGAGCGGGTCGATCGTCATATAAGTGTACGCAAGCTCATTACCCCAACTATACCCTGCTCCAACAGTTCCGATAAAATTGGCTTCACTATCAAGGTAGTCTCTATCCCATGCAAATTTAGTTCTCCACGAGAGTGAATCAAAAAACTCTGAGCGTTGAGCAAGAGATACTATAGAGAGAATAGTTGCATCTTCAAGTTCCACTTCATCTTCACTGTAAGATAGCTCTATATCTAAAAACTCTATCTGAGTACCTCTTAAAAACCCATAATTAGAGTCTTCTAAATCATGATATGCAGGGCGAACTCCAATGAAACCTATCGCCTCTCCTTCTCGAGAGCCAGCTCCGACAGAGACCCTTATAGCTCGATGACTCTCTATAGGGTTTTGTGGAGTCTTAATCTCAAGTTTTTCCCCTTTACCAAGAGAAGCTCTCTCTTTTGAGAGATTATAAAAAAGGTCTATATACTCACTTTTTTGCATATCACTTCTGCTAAATGAGTACTCTAGAAACTCTGTTGAAGCCTCTAATATATACTGCTTTTGCTGTAAGGGGATAGTCTCATCTTTTATTATCCCATCTATAGTCAGTTCACCCTCAACTAGTTTTCTAGGCACCTCTAGGTAATTACCCTTAAGAAGCTCCTCATACTTTAAGAGAATACTGCGTTTAGATGCTCTATAGTTAGTTTCTGAGATTAAACCTTCTGCTTTTACAGCGTGAACAGTCTCAAGTGGAATAACCTCATAATGAAAATACTCTTTAAGACGGACTGTAGGTCTTGCTAGCTCTATAAGCCATAGCATATTATAGGAGCAGTTCTCTGTAAAAAAATAGTAATCCGACTGAGTACCATTAAGCTCCCAGATATGTCGAGTCATTCTCAGAACTTCTTCTTCACTCAGGTTTAAATCATACTCCCAAATGTCTCTCTGTTCCGTATCTCTATACTCTTTGAGCTTCTCATAGTACGGCAGTAGTGAATACTTTCCATAGTAACCGCCAAAAAGTCCTTTAACAGCAAAAAGAGCTGCGTTTTCCTCATCTGGATTTGCATCAGCCGCATAGTTAATAGCATAGGATAATAGTCTTGATTTGTAAGCAGAATTTATACGTAAAAAAGTATGCCCAAACATAGATGCCGGAGAGTTTATATGTGCAGAAGGAAAGACTAAAGTAGCAGATTTTGGATTTAATCTTTTGAGAGTATCGTCATACTCTCTGCACTCAACTGCCGGAAAGTTATCTATCTGTAACTTCTCTTGTAACCAAGCCTTTCTTGCAGGAAAGAGACAGGCACTTGAGTTGTCATCGAATCTCTCTTCATTAAAAAACGCATCAAGTGTTGCATCGAGTTCATCTTTTGCATTAGTTTTTCCACTAGAAGAGAAGAAAAAACCGCTGTCATCAATCTCACTCTCTCCGTTGACCATATGAAGAAGCAGATGCCAGTACCTCTCATCTGAGAGGTTTAGTTCACCTGCTTTCTCTTTATAGTATTGTGAAGAAGCGCTTACAAAACTGATGCAAAAAATGAGTGTAAATAAGATTTTATATGAGATGGAAATTCCTAAAGATAGTCTTTCAAAAATGGGCAAACCAGACGAAAAATCGTCCGGTTTAATTTTACTTTTCTATAAAGAAGTAGTAGCGATGTTATCTAAAACATCATTCATCTCTACCTTTTGTGAAGTATAGATGCTGTTATAGTTTGACTGAAGTGAAGCAGAAAACTCTGCTTTATCTTCTACATTTAATAACTCAGCAAGTGTGTCAAGAGACTCACCATGACCTACAGCAATCTCTTTTGCAAGAATATCCATGTTTGAAGCAACAAACTCTTCAGCTCTTTCATTCATAACAAGTTTAACTTTCTTACAACCTAAAGTTCCAGAAGTGATACCAAAAGTCTGGTTTCCTGAAGTACCATTCGTTGTAGCTTGAAGAGCTAAAAGAATTGCTGAAGAGTCATCTTTAATGATAACTGCACCAAGACCACAACCAGTCTGAGAGTTCACACCCGCCATTGCTGATG
>JANTGV010000059.1 GCA_024762745.1 Sulfurimonas sp.
TCGCAATAAATGGTGTAGGTATCTACACGATAAAAAAACTTATGAATCATTCAGATATTAAAATGACTATGAGATATGCAAAATTAAGCCCTGATGTTGGTTTTGATGCGGTTAAGAGTTTAAGTATATAGTTTTTTCCATATATGGGTTATGTCAAATACATCAAAGTTATTTAGAATATGTTAGTCTTAATCTTATTTTTGATATTCTACATAATAAAGTGAATAAAATATTTAGGCGACTAAAACAAAAACTATAAAGTGTATTTAAAACTTTGGGTTATTGTGAATTTGTTTTTATACATATTTTATGTCTACTCACAAAATAACTACAAAAATTCCAAATCAAACAGCGTTTATCCAGTAATTTATTAATGGATTCTAAAAAATGGCAATAGAATTTTCTATTGGATACATAAATCATAAAGGTTAGTGATGTTTAATTTCGAAAATAAAGAATTGGTATTTTATATCAATGAAAGACAGATAAAAATAGGTCCGTTCAGTGATCATTATTTTCATCAAAAGGAGGAAAAGTGTTCTAGTCATGAAAATTTTAATAGTTATGATTTTAGATTAACCCTGATGGTTTCTGAGGCAATCTCAAAACTTGAGGGTATACCACTTAGCGCAAGTCATCAAAGTGGTCGTATAGCCTATGAGTCTTGGATGGAAGATGGTAGTTTTTATAAATATTATACAGTATATTCAGACTATGTTGATATGCATAGTATTGATATGTATGCCTATCATCAAATTAGAAAACATTAAAAAACTTTCCATGCTAGATTATTATTTTTCTATGACATCCAGATCTTATACAAGACAGATCTAGTATTTTATCAAGTTAGGCATCTTCTATCTGCGGAAAATGATTGAGCTTCCACAATACTATTTCATATAGTTTTTCTCTATCAAAGTCACTAGGGGATAGGGTGTCTAACTGTTCTGTATGTTATGGTTGGTAATCATACTCTGTCATAAGCTGTTGTGGATTATCTCCCCAAATATCGGCATATTTTTCAGTAAAATTAGTCATAAGAACCTTCTTTAATTTGTAATCTACGTTTATCATAAAATTCATCATTTTATACTTCTTTATTAAGTTGAAAACCGATTGGCATGCTTATTATAGGTATCAAACCTGTCCGCCAACACCTTTAAACTTATCAACAAAAGCAGATATCTTTTGAAAAACGCTCTCTTTTTTTGTTAAATACTGCGGGTTAAGTGGACTCATCTTGGGTAATATATCATTTAATTCTGTTCCATTTTCACTGGCATACTCACGCTTTAGTGATGCTTTGATGTAACGTTTGGCCGCTTCTTCATTTAACTTTTCATCACTAATTAGCTCATTTATTTCACTTTTTTGCTGCTCTTGAGCAAAGCTATAAAAGGCATCTAATATACTCGCTTTATCAGCTATAGTATCTAAGTTCGTTTGATTGATAAAATCAACCACTAAACTCTCTTTAGCACGGTTACCAAGACTTGCACGAATTAAACGCCGTACCTCATCCACTAAGGCTGACTTGTCTTTCATTTTTTTATTGTGCTCAAAGATAAGTTCTAAAATATAGTCTAAGTTGATCTCTTGAGATTTTAGTAAGTCAACCTCAAAAACCACATCATCCCAGTCAATGCTAGAACTTTCATTATCATTAGCCGATTTTTCACGACGTTGCCACTCACGTATATCATTATAGGTAGAACGGTAGTCTTGAATGGCGCGTTGTGATGGCATCTCTATGGTTTGCATAAGTGCTAAGTCATCATCACTTAAGTAGTGACTCTCTTTAAATGCCTCAACTGCCTCATCATCATCCATATCAAGATCTTGCAAAGCTTGTAAGCTTGCAAATTCATCATAGTTCTGTAAGATGTTTTCAGCACGGAGATATTCTCCAAAGAGCTTAGTAAATGCCTTCTTGTCGCTCTCTTTGACTATCTCATCAGGCTGGGGGAAACGTTCCTGTAGTTCACGCACTACTTCCATAAAACCACGTCGTGCCTCACCTGTAGCAGTATCACTAAAGCCACTCATATACTCTTCATAGCTTTTTTCTAACACTATATTTTTAGTGTTGTTATTACCAAAAGTAGTGATAGCATCAATGGTTGCTTGTTCCAAGTCCCTAAAGGTAACAATATTCCCAAAGGTCTTCGTGGCATCATAAATACGGTTAGTACGTGAATATGCCTGTATTAAACCATGATAACGCAGGTTTTTATCTACAAACAAAGTGTTTAAGGTTGGTGCATCAAAGCCCGTTAAAAACATCCCAACAACAATGAGTAAGTCTACTTCCCCAGACTTGACCCGTTTAGCAAGGTCACGATAGTAGTTTTGAAATGCCTTAGAGTCAACACCGAAGGAAGTTTTGAACATAGCGTTATAATCATTTATCACCTTGGTTAAAAACTCTTTAGCACTGCTGTCCATAGCACTTAGTTCAAAGCTCTCATCTACGATTTCGCCTATGGCACTTTGCTCCTCGTTCGCTGCATAAGAAAAAATAGTTGCAATACGAAGTGGTTTTGACGCCTCTTTTTGTAGCTTATTGAGTGCTTCATAATAAACCTTAGCAGCATCCACACTACTCACGGCAAACATAGCGTTAAAGCCTTTTGCCCCAGCTTGCTTTCTATGGGTTTTTTGTCTAAAATTATTTAAGATGTATTGTGATATCTCACTGATACGCTCAGGGTGCAGTAAGGCTTGTTTGTTCTCATAGGCAGTCAGTTTCTTCTCATCTTGCTCAGCCTCTATCTCTTTAAACTGAGGACGTACATCGTTATAGTCTACTTTAAACTTCAACACCTTTTCATCACGGATTGCATCTGTTATTACATAGGAATGAAGTTCTCTACCAAAGACACTTGCGGTATCTTCTGAACCTAATGCATTGATACCTGCAAAGATAGGTGTTCCAGTAAAGCCAAACTGATAATACTTCTTAAACTTTTTCTTGAGGTTTTTTTGTGCTTCACCAAACTGACTACGATGTGCCTCATCAAATATAAAAACCACTTGTTTTGAGTAAATTTCTAAATCACTCTCACTCTTCATTAAGTTGTTAAGCTTTTGGATGGTGGTGACGATGATTTTGTTATCATCTTTGTCGATGTTACGCTTGAGTCCTGCGGTGCTCTCTGAACCGTTTACACTATCAGGCGAAAAGCGTTGGTACTCTTTCATAGTCTGATAATCTAAATCTTTTCTATCTACAACAAAAAGAACCTTATCTACAAAGTCCAAGTCAGTCGCAAGTCTAGCCGCTTTAAAACTTGTAAGCGTCTTACCTGAGCCTGTCGTATGCCAAATGTAACCACCACTTTCTAAACTGCTCCATTTCTTGGCATGGTGAGCACTGTTTATCTTCCAGAGTATGCGCTCAGTCGCCGCTATCTGGTAAGGTCTCATCACAAGTAGTGTATCACTTGCATCAAATACACTGTACTCTAACAACACCTTTAAAAGTGTCTCTTTCTGTAAAAAAGTAGCCGTAAAGTCTTTCAAATCTTTGATCAAGCCATTGTCAGCCTTCGCCCAGTTCATAGTAAAATCAAAGCTGTTTTTATCACGCTTAGTGGTATTGGCAAAGTAACGGCTATCGGTACCGTTTGAGATAACAAAGAGTTGCAGATACTTAAAAAGAGAGTTCTCTGTGTTAAAACTCTCTTTAGAGTAACGGTGCACTTGATTAAAAGCTTCACGTATAGCAACACCTCGTTTTTTTAGCTCTATTTGCACCAAAGGTAAGCCATTGACTAAGATGGTTACATCGTAACGATTGGCTTGTGTACCCGTTTGCTCAAACTGTTTAATCACCTGTACTTTGTTTCGGGCTATCTTCTTTTTATCCACTAAGTAGATGTTTTGAATATGCCCATCATTAAAAACAAAATCATAGATATGGTCGTCTTGTATCTTACGTGTTTTGTCGATGCTGTTGTCACTTGGCTTGTCTAAGTACTGCTCAACAAAACGCTGCCACTCGTCTTCTTCAAACTTCATCGCGTTGAGCTCTTGTAACTGCTCACGGACATTGGCTAACATCTTCTCAGGGGTATTTAGCCCTGCTACAAACTCATAGCCTTGGTTTTGCAAGTCTTTTATCAGTTCATTTTCTAAGTCTGCTTCGCTTTGGTAGCCACTGCCTTCTTGCTCAATCTTGACATACTTGTCTAAGACGATGAAGTTGTTTGATTCTGCTATGGGTTTAGTTTTATGACTCATTTAGCTCTACCTCTTTCCAATATTTGGAATTATCAATTAAATGATTAAAAAGTAATTTAACTGTTTGTTTCTCTGGGTCTGTAGGTTCTGCAATCTGTTCACTTGATAAGCTACTATGGGAGTAAAATGTCATAATACGACTTACATAAGCCTCTCTACCATCAACTGGTAAGAGTTCAGACCACTTGCTATGACCAAGAAAGTTAGCCGTTTTTTCATATAAGTTACGAAGTAAGACAAAATGATATTTTGATATATTATTAGTATCAATAGCTTGCTTTATAGTGTCTCTTAAATATAGATGATATGAAAAACTTTTATTAGAATCCCCACCTTTTTCATGTAGCTCAAAATTGCCATCTTCTAACTTACTCAACATATAAGAAGTTTTATTTCCAAGTTCATTGTAAAGCACATTATAAAAAAGCGGGTTATGCGTTGATAAAACAAATTTAATATCTGATGTACTTGATGTGATAAGTTTAGATATATTTACTGCCAATTCAATCAAATGATTTTCATCTAAGGAACTCACAGGATCATCTATAAAAATGTATTCGAGCTGATGAAAAGGATTAGTATCATCATACTCTTCCTCAGGCTTGTTCAGTTCACTAACTACCTCTTCAATTAATGTATAAAAGATGCTCCAAATAAAGTTACTCTCTTCGCCTTTAGAGATTTTAATATTATGATCATGTGTACCGTTTCCTCGTTCAAATGAGAAGGTGACTTCAGAATATGCTTTAACTAAAACATCTCTATCATTTTCATCTTTAAATGTATATTCTTGATTAAAATGTGGGGTTAATTTGTCGTTAGTATAACGTTGAAAATTTGTAATCACATTTAGATCATGTCCTTGCGCTATAAATATCCATGGCGTAAATGCATTTGGTTGAATCTTTAATTTTGGTTCACTATCACCTACTAAATCATTTTCCCAATAAAACAGGTCTTCAGTAAAGGCATTGTAATAAAGGATTTTTGAGCCAGTCGTTTCAGGTTCATCTTTAGGTGCAATCAACTCTTTAAACTCACGTGAAAGCCGTGTTTTTCCAGAACCATTAAAGGCGTAAATGAGTTGCACTTTTTTAGGTGAATCTTTAAGGTCTTGAGCAATCTGTTCTAGTGTCTTTGACATATTATGATCCTACTATAGGTTTATGAAAGTTTAAGAGCTGTTCGCGGTAGTATTCATACTGCTGTTGGCGCAAGGCTATCTCTTTGGGTAGACCCTCGCTGATGGAGTTTGTAAGGGTGTCGAATTTGTCTAGGATGGTAACTATTCGGGTTTGTTCTTCTGGGTCTGGGATAGGGATAATTACTTTTTCTAAACCTTTAGCATTGATAGCAGAAATTTTTCCAGAAGAAACACTTTTACGTATTTGATTTTGAAAAGATCGAGTTCTAGTGAAGTATGCTACATATTTAGGATTCAGGTTAGATTTGTAGAAAAAACAAGCATCATGAATCACAACTCCTTCATCACCAAACCAAGCGGTTCCCATACCGATATCTTCTATTGTCTCACCTGCGGCAACAAAAACAACATCACCTTTTTCAGCAGTTCGAAGTTTCTTAGTTTGCACTAACTCAGGACTAACAAATGATTTCGCCTTATCTGCCCATATACCGTAATGTGTATACATTTGACCATAATGAATACAAGGAACACCTTCAGATATCATATCTGTCTTAACAAAGCGCTTCCCACGAATAAACTCACCAACTTCAGGATCTCCCAAACGCTTCCATTCAACTTCTCCCTCTGCAAAGCTTAATAGCTGGTCACGGTAATAGTTGTACTGTTTTTTACGCATACTAAGCTCTGCTGTAAGCTCTGCTGTAAGCTCTGCTGTAAGCTCTGTGAAGGTGTCCAAAATACGGACGATTTCGGTTTGGATATTTAGGGGTGGGATGGGGATTTTAAGTTTTCGAAATCTCTCCTTTGAAATATTAAAACGTGTTACACCACTTGACGTTTTTGCAATTTCTGTACGCATAAAATGGCTACGAAATAGATATTTTAAGAACTCAGGTCTTAACAAGTTATTATCATGAAAACGAACGCCAAAAGAAAAGCTGTTCAAATAAATACTTTCATTAAAGTCAATCGTTATGGCTGAAGACATACCAGCCTCAATTGCTGTTTCTGAAGAACCTGTAAAAAGTACATCACCATATTTTACTTCGTGCTGATTCTCATCATGTCCAACTCTGACTAAATCAAGGTTGTCGAAATTAATATCGATGTTATTGAAAATATTTTTATAAGAGATATATTTAGCATTACCATTTTGAAAGTCTTTTTTATTTTTACCTGTAAGACCACCGTAAATATTTGCAATATTTCCTAATTCTTTCCACTCAACATCAATCCCCTCAAGCAGTTGAACCATACGCTTCACATTACTCACGCCTCAATCTCCGCTACAATGGTATCAATATCGGCACGTAACTTATCTATCTTTTCTACAGTTGTTTTAATCTCAGCATTTAGTTCGGTTATATCTACCTTTTCACGGGTATCTTTTACTTCTACATAAGAACTTACAGAGAGGTTGTAATCATTTTCGGCTATGGCATCGTTGTCTACTAACTTCGTAAAGTGTTCTACATTTTCTTTAGCATCAAAGGCTTTCATAATTTGTTCTATATGATTATTTTTACCCTCATAGGTTAAGACATTGTTATTGGTCTCTTTTTTAAACAGACCGCTTGCATCGATGAATTGGGTTTTATACTCTGTTTTACT
>JANTGV010000060.1 GCA_024762745.1 Sulfurimonas sp.
AAACACGCTGCTGCTGACCGCCAGAAAGTTCAGTAACTTTTTGATGAATAGGTTCTAAAATCTTTAACCTCTCTAAAAGTTCATTTTCTATCGACTCTTGTGAAAGCATTGCAGCAACTTCTAAATTTTCATAAGCACTAAAACCTCTAAAAAGATAATGAGATTGGAAAATAAGTCCAAGTGAATCCCTTTTTATCTTTGCGAGTTTACTTTTTTTTAGAGTAGAGATATCCTTTCCAAACAGAGACACACTCCCTTCCTTCGATTTTAACAGAGTAGAAAGTATGTGAAGCAGAGTTGATTTTCCACTACCGCTTGCGCCAATAATAGCAATAGACTCTTTTGGCTGTAGCTCAAGAGATACACTCCTGAAAAGTTCATACTCAAAAGTATGCGATAAGTTTTGTGCAGATAGTAAATTCATGGAAAGATTATAGCGAATGTAGATAAAATATCAGTAAAAAAAAGGCAAAGACCTAAGTCCTAGCCTTTATGGAAAAAACAGTTTAAGTTAAAAACTTAAGCCATTTGTGAAGCAACTTCTGCAGCGAAATCATCTTCTGCTTTTTCAATTCCTTCACCAACTTCAAGACGAATAAAATCTGTAATCTCTGCAGTTCCGCCAAGAGACGCAGCAGCAGCTGTTATAGCTTCCGCTACAGTTTTTTTGTCATCAAGTACATAAGTTTGGTCTAAAAGTGCTTGTTCTTTATCAAGAGTAGTGTTATCATCAATAAAACGAGCTAATGAACCAGGAATAATTTTATCCCAAATTTTTTCAGGTTTACCTTGCTCTTTTAAAGTCTCTTTGATATCAGCTTCAGCCTTAGCCATTACTTCATCAGTAAGTTGCATCATTGAAACGAAAAGAGGAACATTTTTAAGAGGTTTTTTAAGACGAGCTAACTCTTCATTCTCTTTTTTAATAGCTTCAATTCTACCCTTTGTTTCACTCTCTACATACTCAGAATCAAAATCTTTATATGAAAGTGTTGTAGGCTTCATTGCAGATGCATGCATTGCAACTTGCTTCATAACATCTCTCATACCTTCAGCAGTCTTAGCGCTGTCACATTTAGCTTTAACGATAACTGCGATACGGTTATTTGAGTGGACATAAGCGTTCATAGCTATTGTATCATCTTCAGCTTCAAGTGTACCAAAACGACGAAGTTCAATTTTCTCACCGATTGTAGCTACTTGTTCAGTAAAGTAAGAACCAAACTCAGTTGACATAACACCTGCAACATCAGATGGGTTTGAACTATATACCTCTTCTGTAGTTTTAAGAACTAAGTTCTGGAAACCTTCGTTTTTAGCAACAAAGTCAGTTTCAGAGTTAATCTCAACTACCGTAGCTTTTGAAAAGTCATCTGCTATTTTAAGACCAACAAGACCTTCAGCTGCAACTCTAGAAGCAGCTTTTTTAGCTGCTTTAGCGATACCACGCTCTTTTAACCACTCAGTAGCTTTTGCCATATCTCCGTCATTTTCAACAAGAGCTTTTTTACAGTCCATCATCGGAGCATCAGTAGCTGCTCTTAGTTCTTTAACCTGTGCTGCTGTAACTGCCATGACTATGCTTCCTCTGTTGCTGCTGCTTCAGTTGCCTCAGCTACTTCTTCTGTTGCCTCAGCTACTTCTTCAGTTTGCTCATCTTCAGCAGGTGCATCTCTAAGAGCTTTACCTTCGTTGATTGCAGCAGTCATTTCACGACAGAAAAGTTGAATTGAACGGATTGCATCATCATTACCAGGAATTGGGTAAGTGATTAAATCTGGGTCACAGTTAGTATCAAGTGGAGCTACAACTGGAATACCAAGACATCTAGCTTCTAAAACAGCGATGTGCTCTTTTACTGCGTCAACTACAAATAACATATCTGGTAGTTTTTTCATGTTACGGATACCACCGAAATATGACTCAAGTTTAACTTTTTTACGAGTAAGCATTAAAGCTTCTTTCTTCGTTAAAAGATCAATTTGACCATTCTCTTGCATCTCAGTAATTACGTCAAGTTTACGGATAGATTTTTGAATAGTTGGGAAGTTAGTAAGCATACCACCTAACCATCTGTTGTCTACATATGGCATATCACAAGCGATTGCAGCTTCTCTTACAGAGTTACGAGCCTGTTTTTTAGTACCGACAAATAATACAGTTTGCCCTTCAGCTGCTGCATCCATAACGATTGTATATGTGTTGCGGAAATAACGAAGAGTTTTTTGTAAATCTATAATATAGATATTTTTACGAACACCGAAGATATATTTTTTCATTTTCGGGTTCCAACGACGTGTTTGGTGTCCAAAGTGTACACCACATTCTAATAGGTCTTTCATAGTTACCATAGGGTATCCTTAAAGGCTTGTTTCAGCCAGAAATTTCAAGGAAACATTTTGCCAAGCAAAAACGATTCTCTTGTTTTGCTAGTTGGCTTCGAGAATGTCGAACAAATTTCTCTTAAAAAAGAGAGTTGCACTAGCTTTTGACATAATCTGTTAATATTTTCTACTGCGTTTAAAGAAGAAAAATCCGCGAATTATACTCAAACTATATTTAAAGAAAGCTTTTCATGCCTTACAGATTAGTGATTATTTATTTCATAAGTTATGGTTATATAATAATTTATTATGAAAGAAAGCGATAGTTTAAAAAAAAATTTATACTTTATCATGTATAGTATCACATAAATTATATAAAAAAGTGTTATTTTTGTAATAATACCTTTTTAAAACAAAAGGGAATGACATGAACAAACCTCTACTACTTTCGTTAGCAGCCGCTACTCTTTTAGGGACTAACTTAAACGCTGAGTCGATGTATGAACGTATTCAGGCGATGGAGCTTGAGATGAATAATCTAAAAAAAGAACTTTCAACTCTTAAAGCTGAAAAAGAGGATGGAGAAGCCACTGTTACTGACAACGAAGCAGATGATGAAGAGACAGAAGATGAAGTTGAATCAGATGATGAAGAAGGCGATAATGATGAAGAAGAGGAGATGGATATTGAAGAAGAGATCACAGATATTCAAGAGACTCTTGGTGATTTAAATAGAGCTACAAGTGGTAATAGACTTAAATTTGGTGTTGATTATAGATTTGCTATTGAGAATCTTAACTACGAGATGGCAAATGGTGATGAAGCTAAGAATGATGCCTTCATGACAAATAGATTTTGGATGAATATGCAGTGGGCAGCAACTAAGAACCTGAGCTTTAAAGGACAGCTTGCATATAACAAAGCTTTTGGTCAGCGTTCTGGTGCAAATATGATGAATGCTCCATACGATACATTTGACTGGATAGCAAATGAGAACGCTTATGATGATATGATAAGACTTCGCTCTGCTTACTTTCTATATAAAGATGGTCAATTCTTAGGTGCAGATATCCCTTGGACTTTTAGTATAGGTCGTCGTCCATCTACAAATGGACACCTTATCAGCCTAAGAGATGATGACCAGCCAGCTTCTCCTATGGGGCATACTATCAATGTTGAATTCGATGGACTAAGTTCTAAGTTCTCTTTAGAAAAACTCACTGGTATTGACGGTATGTATGTAAAACTTTGTGCTGGTCGTGGTATGAGTAATGCAGCTCCAAAATTCGTATCTACTCCTTATGCAGAAGTTACAGATGCAAATACAAACATTGACTTGATTGGACTAATATTTACGCCTTATGACAACGGACAATTTGCAGTAAATACTCAATACTACTACGCAAATAATTTAATTGACATGACAAATCCTATGGATCCAACTGCCGGATTTACCACTGTGGGTGGTTTACATAGTTTTACAGCCAACCTTACTGTAAACGGTCTTAGTGAAAATAATGAGTTCTTAGAAGATACTGTTTTCTTTATTAGTGGTGCTATGAGTCAATCTGACCCTAAAGATAATCAAGCAATGTTTAACGTTACAGAACCAGGAGAGTCTCAAACTGGTTATTCTGGATGGGTAGGAATACAGACTCCATCGCTCTTCTCTGAAGAGGGAAGAATGGGATTTGAATATAACTACGGTACAGAGTACTGGAGAAGTATAACTTATGGTGAGGACACAAATATTGGGTCAAAAATGGCAACTCGTGGTAGCGCATATGAAGCTTACTTTACTGAGTACCTTGTAGAAGATATTTTATCTATGCAACTACGTTATACATATATTGATTATGAGTACACTGGAAGTAACGGTTTCTTTGGAGCAACATCTGGAGCATCTATGTCAATGGAAGATGCTGTAGCATTTGGTATGGGTTCAATGGTTGTGGACAAAGCACAAGACATCCGCTTCTACTTACGTTATAAATATTAATCTTTCCCTTATTCCCTTTAACGGGAATAAGAACTTAGGCTTGAACTCTCTCTAGTTCCGCTTTTACTTTTGCAACATGCTCTTTTACTCTTACCTTTTCAAAAACAGCTTGAACAACTCCCTCAGGATCTATAATAAAAGTAGTACGAACGATTCCCATATACTCTTTACCATAGTTTTTCTTTAGTTGCCAAACGCCATACTCTTGCATCATCTCCGTTGATTCATCACTTAGCAGTGTAATACCTAACTCTTTTTTCTCTATGAAGTTACGATGTTTTTTTGTACTATCGGCACTTACACCAAGTATAATCGCATCTAAATCTGAAAAGTCCGGTGCAGCCTCCGTAAACTCACATGCCTCTGTTGTACATCCTGGAGTGTTATCTCTTGGGTAAAAGTATAAGATAACCCACTTTCCCTTTAAATCACGAGAACACATCTCGACATCATCTTGATTTGGTAAACAAAATTCCGGTGCTTTTTGACCAACTTCTATCATTTTATATTCCTTAATTTTATTTAATAACGGTACCAGAAATAATTCCGTTACCTATGTTTCTGTACTAAAGTGCGACTTAGAAAAAAACTAAATTTTTTTCTGAACACTAGGTTCCCCTCAGCGGGAAGCTCAAAATACTAATGCTTTTATGTATTTTAATATACAAACAGTAATAGATATACCCAGATACCACTAAAAGAGGTAAAAATTATACCTATAAAAGTTTTAATAGCTATTTTTTTGTGTGATTCAGATGCACGTCCAGGCAGTAAACCTTTTATAAGCTCATAATTACCTGAAAAGACTGTTCTTATCCAATAAAAAAGTGTTACTACCGCTATAATAATATGTACTATTAAAACAACTAAAGCGTAAGTATATTCAACACTGCTTCCACTCATAAAAGCATCAAAACCACCACCAACACGAACACCTAACTCAAAGTATGCCACAACAACAACAGAGACTACAAATATAATATTTTGAGCAATTGTGTGTGCTAAAAACATCTTTTTTCTTGCTAGAAGTATAGCTCCATAAACCAAAATAGGTAAAAACGCAACGATAAGCGTTACGAAATCCATAAAAAATGGTGCTCTTGTTCCTAAAAAACCCTCTGAAAACATATAATCCATAAATTAAGCCTTTCTCTTTTGATAAGCGAAGTATACTGCCAATAATAAAACCATCAATAAAACTATACCAATAGTTATCTGTTTTAAGTAAGTATCTATCAACTCTTTGTTGTCACCTATAAAATACCCAAGCAAAACTAGTATCAGTGCCCATAAGCCCGCTCCTAGTGCTGTATAAGTTGAAAACTGTACTAAGTTCATACGAGCAAGTCCTGCTGGAATTGAGATAAGTTGACGAATCCCTGGAATCAATCTTCCTGTAAAGGTAGAGATATGACCATGTTTTTGAAAATAGCTATCCATCTTCTCTAGAGCATTCTCTTTAATAAAAAAATACTTTCCATATTTTATAAGAAGTCTTCGTCCTAAAGTAAGTGCAAGATAGTAATTTATAAAAGCACCAAGTATGGAACCACTAAGTGCGGCACTCATAATCATACCTATACTCATATCACCATGCGCAGCTAAATATCCGGCAGGTATGAGAACTATTTCACTTGGAAAAGGTATAAAGGAGCTCTCAATAGCCATCATAATAAATATACCGAGATATCCCCATTCAAAAATCACATCTACTAAAACTTGTGCCAATTCTTTTATCATTTTATATTTTTCTCCACATCTTTTATCATCTGTTTAGCCACATCTTTTGTCGCATACTCAAGTAGACCTCTGCTCTTAATACTCAACTCCTCTTTTAAAATAGAAAGCAGTTTTGATCGAAGTCCTTTGCCCTCTCTCTCACACCAACCTAGTGAATTTTCAACTATAAATGCAGCATTATGAAACTGATGATCAGCAGCAGCGTATGGATAGGGAACATAGAGTGCAGGGAGTCCATTTGCAGTCAACTCCCAAAGCGTTGAAGCACCCGCTCGCGAAATAGCCAAATCCGCTTGAGTAATAAGAGACTCCAAATCTTTTGTAAAGCTATAGAGTTCCACCTCTACACCCATCTCTTCATATTCACGCTTTACTCTTTCAAAATCTGATTCTCCCGCCTGATGAATTATTTTTATTCCGAGTTTATTCAGCTTATGAGCAACAGAGAGTGCTAAATCATTAATAGCTTTTGCTCCATGAGAACCACCTAAAAAAATAATAGTTTTCAACTCACTTCTCTCTCTTGCGTTTTTATAAAAAACATCTTTTACAGGATAACCAGTAATTGGTGAGTTTTTATCATAAGCAGATATAAATCTTTTAGCATAGGGTTTTAGTAGGGAGTTGAGTCTTCCCTCTACTGCGTTTTGTTCATGAATAAAAAGAGGAATAAACCTACTCAATGTTGCAAAAGAGGCTGGAGCCGCAGAGAAACCACCAACGCTATAAGTAGCTTGTATATTATGTTTTTTAAGTATTTGTCTGGACTTTAAAAAAGCCTTGAAAATTTTAAAGAGTGCTTTTAGTTTTCCTAAACCTTTTTGATTCACAACACCGGTAGTAGCCAAAAAGTAGACATGCGCAAATGAGCTGTG
>JANTGV010000061.1 GCA_024762745.1 Sulfurimonas sp.
TTCTTTTTATGGGTAAGAGCGGCGTGGCCTCATGTAAGACCAGATCAATTGATGTGGCTATGTTGGAAAGTGTTGATGCCATTGGCACTTGTAAATATTTTAATAACCGGCATAGTGCTGATATAGAGGATAGATATGATGGATTTTGAAAATTATAATAACAGAAATGTATCTGCAGACTACAAGTACATTGAGCTTGAAGAGACTCCTGTAGAGTGGCCAGATAAGTTTAAGCGTGTTATGAAAAGAACACTAAGTGGTGAGCTTTTTGTAGGACTTTGGGTTGTTTTTAGAGAAATGCTTAAAGGCGATACACACACAGTACTGTATCCACTTGAAAAACTTCCGATTGGTCCAAGATATAGAGCGCTTCATACAATCAAGAGATTGGTAGAGAGTGGAAATCAAGCTTGTATTGGATGTGGTCTTTGTGAGAAGATCTGTATCTCTAACTGTATTCAGATAGATACTAAATATGGAAGTAAAGGTCGTAAAGTTGTAAAAGGATATACGATTAATCTTGGTCGTTGTATCTATTGTGGTTATTGTGCTGAAGTGTGTCCAGAGTTGGCGATTACACATGGTCAAGATTATGAAAATGTCTCTGAACAAAGAGCACACTTTACAACAATGGCAGAACTTGTAACACCAATAGATCAGTTTAAAGCTGGTAAGCAGAAACAGTATCCTGGGTTTGGTGCATTCAGCCCTAATGCTGATGATAATGTTAAAAAAACTCCTCTGGCGTATTAAGGACTTATGATGTATGAATTGATAGCTTTTTATCTTTTTTCGGGCTTGACAATTGCGATGTTTCTTATCGTAGTGTTAAGTAAAAATGCACTCTACTCTATGAGTGCACTAGCTGCGGGCATGATTTTAATATCAGGCTTTTTCTTTCTTTTGGATGCTGATTTCTTGGGAGCAGTTCAAATTATTGTCTATACAGGTGCTGTCATGGCGTTGTATGCGTTTGGTATGATGTTTTTTGATGCGACACAAGATGTCAAAGAAAATATTGGAAGTACTAAACTTATTTATGGGTTATGGATTGCAAGTGCAGTTTTAATTGTGATTATGATTACTGCTCCATTTGTTTCTGATAAACTTATGTTAGATTATCCAATTGATCACCATCTTATCATTGGAGCAAACAATCCACAAGCTGTAGGTGTGGTTCTTTTTACAAAATACCTTGTACAGTTTGAGTTAGCTGCTGTCATGTTGCTAGTAGCAATGATTGCAGGTATTGTTCTTGTCAGTAAAAAAATGGATGAGGGTATGAATATTAGTGCTGAACTTGATCAACAGATAAGAGATGAGTTTCATATAGATGAAAAGGAGAGTAAATGATAACACTTACACACTATTTGGTGCTTTCTGCCATACTTTTTGTGATTGGTTTGGTGGGAGTAATACGGAGAAAAAATCTTCTTTTACTTTTCTTTGCAACTGAAATTATGTTAAATGCTGCAAATGTTGGCTTTGCCGCAGTTTCCAAGTTTTATGGCGATTTGACAGGACAGATGTTCTCATTTTTTATTATTGCAGTTGCAGCGAGTGAAGTTGCTGTAGGTTTAGGACTGTTGGTACTTTGGTATAAGAGAAATGGTACTATTGATTTAGATTCAATGCAAGAGATGAAAGGATAACGGATGGAAAAATATTTATATATTGCACTTTTTGCGCCGATTGTTGGTTCACTTTTTGCGGCGGCATTTGGTGATAGACCAAAAAACTTAATTACTGGATTGGTAACTAGTGGGCTATTATTTGCTTCATGGGTTTCATCAATTATATTACTTATGTATGTAGATGGTTCAACTATTGTTCATGTTAAGATGATGGATTGGATTGCTGCTGGTAGTTTTGATTTAGATTTTGGATTTGTTGCAGATCAAGTCTCTGTAATTATGATGGTGACTGTAACAACTGTATCTACACTAGTGCATGTCTATTCAATTGGTTATATGGATCATGATAAAGGTTTTAATAGATACTTCTCATATCTTTCAGCATTTGTTTTCTCAATGATGATTCTTGTAATGAGTGATAACTTTTTAGGACTATTTATAGGTTGGGAAGGCGTTGGTCTTTGTTCTTGGTTACTTATTGGGCACTGGTATTACAAAAAAGATGTTCCGACTTCTGAAAATCCTGCGATCTCTCCAGCATATGCAGCAAATGAAGCATTTGTGATGAACAGAATTGCCGATCTTGGTATGCTTATCGGTATCTTTATGATTTACTGGAATCTTGGTTCTTTAAACTATGATACTGTTTTTGCAAATATCGGTACATTAAGTACAGGTACAATTACTGCAATTGGTATCTTCTTATTTATAGGTGCGATGGGTAAATCAGCACAATTCCCACTTCATACGTGGCTTGCCAATGCGATGGAAGGTCCAACACCTGTTTCTGCATTGATTCATGCAGCGACAATGGTTACAGCGGGTGTCTATCTGGTAGTTAGAAGTAATGAGATTTATGCATTGATTCCAAATGTAGGTTACTTTATCGCATGTTTAGGTGCTTTTGTAGCCGTATTTGCGGCAACAATGGCACTTGTCAATATGGAGATGAAAAGAATTATTGCATATTCGACACTATCACAGCTGGGTTATATGTTTGTTGCTGCTGGTTTAGGTGCATACTGGATCGCATTGTTTCACCTTATGGCACACGCATTTTTCAAATCAGTTCTCTTTTTAGGTGCAGGTAATGTAATGCATGCAATGGATGAAGAGAAGTATATCAATAAAATGGGTGGATTGGGTAAAATCATGCCTTGGACTATGGGTATTATGACAGTTGCATCAGTGGCACTTGCAGGTATTTGGCCATTAGCTGGGTTCTTCTCAAAAGATAAAATTCTTGAAACAGCATTTGCTGAACATAACTATTTCCTATGGGCAATGCTATGGTTGGGTGCAGGTATGACTGCATACTATAGTTTCAGACTTGTTATGATGGTATTTTTTGGAAAAGAGAACTATAATAAAGATGAGAAACATCCACATGAGACTTACCCATTTGTAATTGCAGCGATGTTACCTTTAGCAGTATTAGCTGTTATAGCTGGATTCTTTGAGCACGCATTTATGGAGTATGTGACAGCAGTACTTCCTGAATATTATCCGCATGTGAGTACAGGTACATTTATCTTTTTACTTGTTATAACTTTAGGAATTGCTCTTGGAGGTATCGCTTTAGCAGTAATCAAGTTTTCTAATGGTGGTAGTTTTGACCACTTCTTTAAAAAGTTAGGAGTTCATGATCTTTTTGCAAACCAGTACTATATACCTAAGTTTTATGATGAGAAGATTTGTAAACCATATAAAGCAATGAGCAAATTTGCTTGGGAAAAACTTGATATGAAAGTTGTGGATGCAACGGTGGATTTAATAGCGGGCACTATCTATACAGCTGGTGATAAAGCAAGAAAAATGCAAACAGGTAATCTATCAAATAACCTCAAGTGGATGGTTGTTGGTTTAGTGATACTGCTAGTTTTTGCATTATTTAAGATTGGTATGTAAGGAGCTGATGAATGGATTCAATATTAACTATTTTGATATTTTTCCCGCTAGTTGCGGCGATGTTAGGATTTCTAATTGAAAAAGAGGGGATTCGAGCATATGGTATTGCTGTAACAGCAATAGAATTTATCTTATCGCTTCTATTATGGCTTGGTTTTGACGGTGAAAATGCTGGATTTCAATTTATCAAAGAGGTTCCGATAGTTGCAGATTTTGGTATTCACTACTCAGTGGGTGTTGATGGTATATCACTATTTTTAGTAGTTTTGAGTACCTTTATGACGATGATTGCATTGATTGGTCTAACAATTGAAAAAGATGTCAAAAACCTTATCATTTCAGTACTCTTTTTAGAGATGACTATGGTAGGTGTATTTGTTTCACTTGATGTCATATTATTTTATATCTTTTGGGAGCTCTCTTTGATTCCGATGCTTTATATTATCGGTGCTTGGGGATCAAATAATAGAATATATGCAGCAATCAAGTTTTTCTTATATACATTTGCTGGATCACTCTTTATGCTTGTAGGTATTTTATACTTTGCGTATCTCAATCAACAAGCAACAGGAGAGTGGAGTTTTGCCATTGCAGATTGGCATGCATTGAAGTTGCCTTTTGAAGCACAGCTTTGGATTTTTGGAGCATTCTTTATCGGTTTTGCGATTAAAGTGCCAATGTTCCCATTTCATACTTGGCTTCCATATGCACATGGTCAAGCACCGACAATTGGTTCTGTGATACTTGCTGCGGTTCTTTTGAAAATGGGTACTTATGGTTTTATAAGATTTTCACTTCCAATGGTTCCAGATGCTTCAGTGTATTTTATTGTACCAGTTGCGATACTATCGCTTATTATGATCGTCTATACAGCGATGATTGCATATGCACAAGAAGATATGAAACAGGTTATTGCATATAGTTCAGTCTCTCATATGGGTGTCATAGTATTAGGTACATTTGCAATGAACTCTGAAGGTATTACTGGTTCTATATTTTTGATGATTTCACATGGTATTGTGTCAGGGGCTCTGTTTATGTTGGTAGGTGTGATTTATGATAGAAGACATACCAAGATGATGGATGAATTTGGCGGACTTGCCATGACTATGCCACGCTATGCAACGATTTATGCCATTATGCTTATGGCTTCAGTAGGGCTTCCATTGACAATTGGTTTTGTTGGTGAGTTTTTAGCATTGATGGGCTTTTTCAAAATATCACCAGTTATGACTGCCATTGCAGGTACTACGATTATTTTAGGTGCAGTTTATATGTTAACACTTTATAAAAGATCGTTTTTTGGTCCGATCACCAATGAGAAGAATAAAAATCTTCCTGATTTGACGAAGCAAGAATTAACAGCATTAATACCACTGGTATTTTTAGTTGTAGCTTTGGGTGTGTATCCAAAACCACTTTTAGATCCAATAGATACTAGTGTAAAACAGATGTTAGTAGATATGGAAGCAAAAACAATAACACAAGATGCAAAAGATTTGCTGCATAAAGCAACAAGCATCGGGGAGGCTAAGTAATGTTAGATCCAATTTCAATTGATATAGCAAGTTTAAATTTACCATCATTGATTCCAATGTCAATCATTATACTTGGTGCATTAGCGATAATCATCATTGACTTAGTCACAAAAGATCTTTCAAAAAGCTTTTATGTCATGGTCAGTGAGCTTTTTATCCTATTGGCACTTGGTGCTGTTTGGGGTTATAATGGTGGAGATAGAGGTTTCTTTGACGTGATGCTTATAGATGGAATTGCTGTACTTGGGCAGATAATCATTTTAGTCGCTTCAGCGCTTTTTATACCGCTTGCATTGACTTCAAAAAGATTTCATGAGTATTCATTCCCTGAATTTTTTGCACTCTTTTTGTTTATGATTGGCGGCTTCCAATTTATGGTAGCAAGTGATAATCTTATTTTGATCTTTGTTGGACTTGAAACTGCAAGTTTAGCTCTTTATACTTTAATCGCGATGCATAACAGAAATAGATCATTTGAAGCAGCTATAAAATACTTTACAATGGGTGCATTGGCTGCTGGTTTCTTTGTATTTGGTGCTTTAATTCTTTATGCATTAACTGGTAGTGTTGAAATTCATAAGATTGAAGCAGTACTAATCGCACGTGAGTTTGAACCAATTTGGGGTGTACTTCTTGCGGTAGTATTTATGATTACTGCACTTGGATTTAAACTCTCAATGGTGCCATTTCAAACTTGGGTTCCTGATGTCTATGAGGGATCAAGTGCAGCTTTGGCAGGTTATATGTCTATTGTTCCTAAAATAGCAGGTTTTGTGGTTGCTATGAGACTGTTTGAATTTTTAGTACATGCAGATGTAGTATGGGTTCAAAACATGTTATGGATAATCGCAGTTGTGACAATGACTGCTACAAATATTATGGCACTTGTGCAAGAGGGTGTTAAAAGGATGCTTGCATACAGTTCAATATCACATGCAGGTTTTGCAATGAGTGCTATTCTTATAGGTACAACGCAAGCAAATAGTGCCCTTTTCTTATACTGGATACTCTTTACATTTACAAATCTTGGTGCATTTACCATGTTATGGGTTTCACGTCATCAAGGAAAACAAAAATGGGGTGATACAAGATTTGATCATCCGTATGAGAAATTTTCTGGTATGATAAAAATCATGCCTTTAAATGCAGTCATTATGGGTATGTTTATGTTCTCACTTGCTGGTATGCCACCATTCTCACTTTTTTGGGGAAAACTATATCTTATGAGTTCTGCCGTTAATGCTGGATTTATTTCATTAGCTGTGATTATGGCGATTAATAGTGCGATATCAGTATACTACTATTTGAAGCTTGTAGTATATATGTTCCTAAGAGAGCCTAGTACTACTGATAGCACGGTATATATTAAAAATGCATCTACTGCACTTAAAACTGTTATTGGTTTTGCTGCTGCTATGACACTTCTAACGACCATATATGTAAGTCCACTATTGGAAATGATTACAGAATATGTCAAATCAAGTGGTTTTTAGAGTCATTATTTTATAAGGTCAAAGGAGTTATCTCCTTTGGCTACTGTGATCTTAACTCCTTATGCTATAATCTTCAGCATGAAAAATATAATATATTTAATTTTATTTGCTTTGTATGGGCATGCTGCCTCCTTGAGTTTAAATGAAGCAAAAGATTATAATCAAACATATTCAATTGTGCATATCAAAGATAAGATACCATTTATTTGTAAGATACAGATGCAAAATGATTTTAAAGATATTATTGTGTGTACATTT
>JANTGV010000062.1 GCA_024762745.1 Sulfurimonas sp.
GTGTCCTCTCCATACTTTTCTTCAAAATATTTTTGCAATTCAAAGTAGGTTTGAGTGAGTAATTGTTCTTTATTATTTAATATATGACTAACGTCTGATGATTTCATTAAAAATATGCCCATTTAGCTTAATATATTGCGATTATAACATAAAAATTTATTGCATTTTTTAGATAACTTGATATAATAAGTCACAATCAAAGACACTATGGAGACTTTATGAAAAGAGTATTGTTAAGTTTATTGTTGTTAACTAGTTTAAACGCTCAAGATCTCAAAAGTACTGTTGAGGAAGTTTTAGCTACTAACCCTATTGTTCAAGAGAGACTCAAAAATTATAACGCAACCAAAGAAGATATAACAAGTGCCCAATCTGGATACTATCCAAAACTTGATTTAAACCTTGGAGTTGGACTTGAAAATACTGATAGAAGTAATCTGCCAAATAACCAACCCGATACTTCTGAAGACTTTAATGTATATCAAAATTCTCTAAAGTACACTCATAATATATTTAACGGTTTCAGCACAACTTACAAAGTAAAAGAGCAGGAGTACAGGACAGCTTCAGCTGCATACAGCTATATAGAAAAAGCAAATGATACTTCATTTGAAATGGTAAACCAATACCTTCAAGTAATGAAAAATCAAGAACTTCTTCAAACTGCAAAAGAAAATGTGAAGATCAACGAAGAGATTTTAAATAAGGTTAAAAAGCTTTATGAGGCTGGCTTAACAACACTCTCTGAAGTAAATAAAATCACATCAAGCCTCTCTTTAGCAAAATCAAATTTAGTTGTTCAAGAAAACAGTATTTTAGATGTCTCATATAATTTCCAGAGAGTTTTAGGAAGATATATAGAGACAGATGAAATGGTTAAACCAAGCATGGATATAACTCTGCCTGCAACACAAGAAGAAGCAACACAGTTTGCTATGAAAAACAATCCATCACTGTTAGTTAGTGAGTACAACATTAGATTAGCTCAAGCTACAAACCAAGAAAAATACTCTTCGTATTATCCAAAGATTGATATTGAAGTTTCACAAGCTATGAATAAAAACCTCAGTGGTATAGAGGGCAATGATGACAGATTTAGAGCTATGGCCTATCTAACATATAACATATTTAATGGTTTTTCCGACTCTTCTGCAATTGCTAAAAGTATAAGCCAGATTCATCAAGAGGTAGAGAGTAAAAATGATTTAAGACGTCAAGTCATTGAAGGAATAAACCTCGCTTGGGCAGCAAACAAAAAACTCGAAGAGCAGTTGGTATATCTTAAAAACTACAAAAAGTACTCACTCAAAACACTAACGCTCTACTCAAAAGAGTATGACTTAGGTCGTCGTTCACTTTTAGACCTACTCTCAGCCCAAAATGACTTCATAGGAGCAAAGGCTCAAATTATCTCTACGGAGTACAGCATACTCTTTGCCAAGTACAGAATTTTAGATGCAATGGGAACACTTGTTCAAACAGTATTGGGAGATACAAAACCTATCTACTCAAATGTTGATTTAGTAAGCCAGATTCCTCAGAGCAGTGACGAGCTCCCAGTTAGCTTTGACAAAGATGCAGACCTAATTGTTGATGAAATGGATATATGTAACAACTCTTTAGAGACTCAAATAACAAACATCTATGGGTGTAACTCAAAAGATGAAAACATATCTCAGGTACAGAGACATGCCGGTTTTATGTTTTCAGATGAAGAACTTGAAAGTGATTCAGACAAAAAACTTCAAAAGCTTTTGACAGAACTAAGTCCTTATGGGTTTAACAATATCAAGTTCACTCTTTTATCAAATGCTCAAAATCAAGAGCTATCTCAAAAAAGAGCTGATAGTGTTAAAAACGTACTTCTAAACGCAGGAGTCTTAGACGATAATATATTAATACTTTCAAACGCAGACAGAGCTCCCATATCTACCCAAGAGAGCTTAAATGAGAGAGTAGATATTATTGTAACTATACTCAAAAAGGATGCAAATGCTCATAACTAGTGTTGACAACCTTAGAATGGATGCCTTGCTTGACTGCTTGGTTCTCTTTACTAAACTTTATCATAAGCCCTATTCTGCTGAGGCACTAACAGCTGGTTTGCCAATAGAACCGGGAGTTGAATCTCCGGAACTATTTTCTATAAACAATGCAAAGGGACTATTCTCACGTGCTGCTGCTAAAGCTGGATTAAAATCATCAATAATCCGAAGACCTCTATCTCAAATATCCCCTCTTCAGTTACCTATGATTATTCTACTCTCAAATCAGAGTGCTTGTATATTAGACAGGTTTAGTGAAGATGGAACTCAGGTTAAAATTATCATGCCGGCTGAAGAGGCAATTGAACAGTGGGTTGATGTCGAAGATTTAGAGGACGAGTACATCGGTTTTGGTTTTATGGTCAAAAAGGCGTTTGAGTATGAAGATGAGACTTCAAGAACACTCCATTTAGACCAAAAACACTGGTTCTGGAGTACACTCAAACTCTCAACGGGAATCTATAAAGATGTTCTCTACGCTTCTCTTCTTATAAATCTTTTTGTTCTCGCCTCGCCACTCTTTACCATGAATGTTTATGACAGAGTTGTTCCAAATAACGCTATTGAGACTCTCTGGGTCTTTGCCATAGGTGTAATGATAGTTTATATTATTGACACTACCCTAAAATTTGCTCGAACCTATCTGCTTGAGAGTGCTGCTAAAAAAAGTGACATCATTATGTCATCTATAGTTTTTGAAAAAGTCCTTGATCTTAAAATGGCAAACCACCCCGCTTCTGTAGGCTCATTTGCAAGTAATTTAAAAGATTTTGACAATATCCGAAGTTTTTTAACAAACGCAACTATGGCTGCAGTTATTGATCTTCCTTTCACCATAATATTTTTAGCAGTAATTGCCTATATTGGTGGTACTATCGTTCTTATTCCAATTGTTACAATATCTCTTATTCTTGGCTACGCATTTTTTATCAAAAAGCCCCTTAGAACAAGCATAGAGAGTACACATGCTGCGAGTGCAAAGAAAAACTCTATACTCATTGAGAGTCTCAACAACATAGAGACTCTTAAAACACTTGGAACACTTAACCAAACACAATATAAATGGGAAGAGTCAACAGGAGAGATAGCAGGAAAAAGTCTAAAATCTCGTCTTCTCTCAGCATCTATTCCAACTATTACACAACTCTTAATTCAACTAAACACTGTTATGATTATAGTCTACGGTGTCTATATGATTCAAGATTTTGAACTCTCAATGGGTGGACTTATTGCCGTTGTTATCCTTACAGGCAGGACTTTGGCACCTATGGGACAAGTTGCATCTCTTATGACAAACTACGAGGATACAAAAACCTCTTATGAAACTCTCAATGAGATTATCTCACAACCAAGTGAAAGACCAGATGGTAAGAAGTTTGTTCAGAGACCTGATTTTAGTGGACATATTGAGTTTGTAGATGTTACTTTCTCTTATCCAAACAGCGACGTTCCAGCTCTTAAAAATGCTTCTTTTGTTATAAAGCCTGGTGAGCATGTAGCTATAATTGGTCGTATCGGTTCTGGGAAAAGTACTATACAAAAACTACTTCTTGGTCTCTATGAACCAGATGCTGGACAGATTCTTATAGATGGTATAGACATAAACCAAATAGACCCTGCAGACCTTCGTAAAAATATGGGTTATGTATCTCAAGACATCATGCTCTTCCGTGGTACTGTAAAAGAAAACATAACTTTTAGAGCATCTCATGCTAGTGATGGAGCTATGATAAGAGCAGCCCAAATAAGTGGTGCTTCTGAGTTTATTAAAAAACATCCTAAAGGCTATGAAATGCCAATTGGCGAGAGAGGTCAAGGACTCTCAGGTGGACAGCGTCAAAGTATAGGTATTGCCCGTGCATTTTTACTTGATGCGCCTGTTATGCTTATGGATGAGCCTAGTAACGCTATGGATCAGATAACCGAGGCTAAACTTCTTGACAACTTACAGAGTGCTCTTAAAGGGAGAACTTCACTCTTGGTAACTCAAAAAATGAATCTACTGAAAATAGTTGATAGAGTTTTAGTTGTCAATGAAGGTAAAATCGTTATAGATGCACCAAAAGAAGAAGCTCTTTTAAAACTACAAGCTGGAGGTAAGAAATAATGAAAAAAACCAACACGCCTGTAGAGTATAACGAGAAAGATTATGAGTTTATGAACTCTTTGAGTTCAGCTATTTTAGAGCAATCACCCTCACGTATTAGTAAGGTTATAAAAATATGGCTTTTTACAATTTTTGCTCTGATTGTGTGGGCATCATTTGCAAGTATAGATGAGATCACAAGAGGTGACGGTAAAGTAATTCCTTATGGACAAAATCAAGTTATCCAAAACCTTGAGGGTGGTATTGTTGAGTCAATTTTAGTCACAGAGGGACAAAAAGTAAAAGCAGGTCAAGTAATACTCAAAATTAGCAATGCAAAATCAACTTCTAGCTCTAAAACGAACGAAATGAAACAACAAGAGCTTACAGCTAAAAGATTAAGACTCTATGCAGAAGCTAACTCTTTAGAGTTTGAAGGAATCAAAACAGATAATGAAGAGTTAAAAAAACAGATAGAGCTTGCAAGAAAACTTTATAACTCAAATAAGCTCGAAGCAAGAGCTAAAGACAACTCATTAGTTCAGCAGATAGAGCAGAGAAAACAGGAGTATAAAGAGGCGCAGGCCAGAATCAGGTCACTACGTAAATCACTTGAGTTTGTGACTGAAGAGATAAATATGACTGAACCTATGGTAAAAGAGGGAATCAAGTCTAAAGTTGATTTTCTAAAGTTAAAACGTGAGGCTAATGGAATAGAGAATGACATAGAAGCATCATCTTTATCACTTCCTAGACTAAGTTCTGCCATAGAAGAGTATAGACAAAAGAGAGTCGAGGCGAAACAACTTTTTATAAATAAATCTAAAGAAGAGTTAAATAAAGTAAGTGCCGAAATTGCAAGACTCAAAACACAACAGATAGAATATACTGACCAAGTTGATAGAACTATGGTAAAATCTCCTGTTGATGGGATAGTGCAAAAACTTTTTATTCATACTGTCGGTGGAGTTGTAAAGCCTGGTGCTGACTTGCTTGAAATAGTTCCAACAAATAAAAAACTCTTTTTAGAGATAAAAATCAAACCAAGTGATATTGCGTTTATACACCCAGGTGCAGAAGCAAAAGTTAAAATATCTGCTTATGATTATGCTATTCATGGTGGGTTAATTGGGAAAGTTGTAAACATCTCACCAGACACTATTACGGATAAAAAAGAGAACACTTTTTATATTATTCATATTGTTACTGAGAAGAACTATTTAGGTACACCAGAACATCCACTCAACATCATACCAGGTATGACAGCAAATGTAGATATAGTAACAGGTAAGAAAACCGTTATGCAGTATATTTTAAAACCTATACTTAAATCAAAACAGTACGTATTTTCGGAGAGATAAAATGCAAGTTATATACTTCAGTTCTAACTTTGAAATGATAGATGAGTTTTTAAAGCGGGATAACAATAACCCTTTAAAATTCTATGATATGGATAAGCTTTTAAAGTGGACAAATAAACTGAAGTCATACATAATCGTTGCTGATTATGACAGTGTAGCCAAAGATATAAACCAACTCATCTCTTCAGGAACTCTTCCTGAGAATGTCATCGTCCTTGAAAAAGTACCGGCTATAGCTACTGGTAAGATGCTTATCTCTCACGGTGTAAAAGCATACGGAAACAGTAGAATGTTAACTATGCACTACGAACAGATGATTGAAACCGTAGTGAACAACAGAGTCTGGACATACCCTGAACTTACAGCAGCACTTATCGAGGATACAAACAAAAACGCTCTAAACTCTTATGCAAAAGAGCTTATAAACTCTAGGCTAAGTGAGAAAGAGAAAGAGACCGTTTATCTAATTTTAGAAGGTTTAACAAACGATGCCATAGCATCAAAGCTCGATATTACTACGCGAACCGTAAAGGCTCATGTAAGCTCTATATTTTCTAAACTTCACGTGAGTGATAGAATCTCTTTAGTTCTGCTTTTAAAATAGTTTCTTAGCTCTCATCTACAACAATATCTGTACTGATATCAAGTGTAATTGTAGCATCACCCTCTGAACCTATATACTCTTGATATTGTTGTCCAGTCTCAGCATCTGTTTTAAAGTCACCAAGGGTCCACTCCGCATTATGTCCAGTGGTATTCAAATTAATGCTATCTGTACTATCACCATCTATACGAAGAATATTATCTGTGTCTGTCATATTTAATACATCATTAACCGTCAGAGAAGTGATATTTTGTGTGCCTTCACCTAAATCTATAGTTTCAATATTTGAAATATTATCAGCCAATGTACTAAGATCTATACCCATATCACCATTTACTACTAAAGTATCAAGTCCCTCTGCTCCATCTACATTATCAGAACTGTCAAAAACAATTGTATCATTTCCACCACCAGCATTTATGCTGTCTGCACCTGCACCACCATCTATATAATCATTTCCTGCACCTGCATCAATAGTATCATTACCGTCGCCAGTTATTATAGAATCCGAGCCATCTGTCGGGGTTTGAGCAACAACAACCTCTGTATCGTCACCATCACTTACAACATTCAAAGTAACAGTAGCGGTGTCACTACCACCTTGTCCGTCTGAAACTGTATAGATAAAGCTTGCTTCTCCGTTATAGTTTGGCTCTGGTGTA
>JANTGV010000063.1 GCA_024762745.1 Sulfurimonas sp.
AGATAACAATTTGATGACAAGCTTTTTCTATCTATCTCTCCAAAACTAAACATAAAATTTATATATTCTTAAGTGTTGCCAAAATGTAATTAATATGTTATCTAATTGTTACCATTTTAAATTAGTATCAGTAATAAAAAAATTACATTGGAGTATAAATGCTTATACAATCAAAAAGAGTACTACGCTCAATCGTAGTGTCTGGGTTATTGGGTTCAACCTCACTATATGCTAATAGCAATGACAATATTGTTAAATCAATTATGAAACTTAGAGCTGAAGTTGAAGCTCTTTATACAAAGATTGATGATAATAAAGATGCTTATAAGTCAGAGATGAAATCATTGACAATGCAAAGCACTGATAATGAGGCACAGATTAATCGTCAAGAGACTGCGTTGAAATTATCAAATGCAGAGTTGGAAAAAGTTAGAAAAAAGATAGCAGAGCTTTCTTCAAAAAATGAGTCTATTAAGCCGATGCTTTTAGATGCACTTAATAGTTTGGAAAAAATTATCAAAAATGGTATCCCTTTTAAGACAACTGAAAGACTATCTGATATTAACAAGATTAGAACACAGCTAGATAAAGGCGATATAACTGAAGAGAAAGCTCTATCTATGATTTGGGCTAGTTATGATGATACTATCCGTCTTACCAAAGAGATTGGGTTATTTAAACAAGAGATAGTTGTAGATGGAGAGACGAAACTTGCCAAGATTGCAAAGTTGGGTTCTATTATGATGTACTTTGCTATTCCTGATGACAAAGTAGGATATGTTGTAAAAAATGACAATAACCAATATAGTTATAAAACAGTTACACAAAAAGAGGAAGTTGAAAAGATTGTTAACCTTTTTGATTCACTAAAAAAACAGATTAGAACAGGGTATTTTTCTCTTCCAAATGCTTTAATTTTATCGGAGGCTAACTAATGAAGACATTTTATAAATTTATAGTAGCAGTGCTACTTATTACAACTACTATGAGTGCAGATGAGTTAAGTGATGCATATAACAAAGAATATACTTTTCTCAAAGCTCAAAAAGCAGAGCTTCAAAGCCGACTAAAAAAAGAGAAAGCTCAACAACAAAATGATATTAAAAAAGCTAAAGCCAAAGCAGAAGGGCTTAGAAATAAGTATCTAAAATTGAGTGAAGAGTTAAAAACAAAACAGAAAGATATAGAGAAGCTAAAAGAGAAAATAGGTGATAAAAAGAGTAATTCAGAGATTACAGGTTCTGTAGTTATTCAAGCCAAAAGTTCGCTTGAAGAGTATGGAATAGCTATTGGGGATAGTAATAAAACAACAAATGCTCAGAAGATGGAGATAGCTTTTAAAGAGGCAGGTCAATTATATAGTAAGTTATCATCTATACAGATTCAAAAAGGTAAGTTCTATCTTCCAAATGGTTCTATTGCTACAGGTGATATAGTCAAGGTTGGAAATATTGCAGCTTATGGAATATCTCAAAAAGCAACAGGTGCATTAGCTCCAGCAGGAAACAGAGAGTATAAACTTTGGAATGCAGTAGGTTCATCAGATGATGCCAAAGCTCTATATGCAGGAAAACCTTTGAATGATATAGATATTTTTGTTTATGAAAGTCTTGATAAAGAGGTTGAGTACAAAAAAGAGAAAACTATTGACGATATTCTTAAAGGTGGTGGTGTTATTGGTTATATTATTTTAGGCTTAGGTGTATTGGGTCTATTTTTACTTCTAATAAGAGTAATAATTCTATTTTGGGCTAACTCAAATGTGAACAAGATTTCACGCATTGTTGCTAAAAAAGTAGAAGAGGGTAAAGGTGATGAGGCTTATGATGCTATCAAAGGATTTAAAGGTTCAGCAGCTAGGGTTATAAAGTCAACTCTTAGAAATATCAAAAGAAAGCGTGAGAGTATTGAAGATATTGTTATGGAAAATATCTTAAATGAGAGTGGACATATTGATAAATTTGGTGGTTTTGTAATGGTACTAGCATCTGTAGCTCCTCTTTTAGGACTTTTGGGAACTGTTACAGGTATGATTGCTACTTTTGATATGATTACTGAGTATGGTACAGGTGACCCTAAAATGTTATCAGGTGGTATCTCTGAAGCGTTGATTACTACTATGTTTGGTCTAATTGTGGCTATCCCACTTCTACTTATTGGAAATCTTATCTCTGGATGGGCTCAAAATATTAAAGATTCTATGGAACAGAGTGCTTTACATATTGTAAATATTTTTGAAAAAAATGATGCAAAATGATAGATAAAATACCGACATACATAGATATGTTTGTCAAGTTTATGAATGCTGGAGGGGTTGTAATGTGGGTTCTTTTTGGACTCAATCTTCTCCTTTGGTATGGATTAGGATATAGATACCTTGTGTTAAAGCGAGGAACATTGGGAAATATTCGCCGACAGATTGATAAACATATAAAACGAAATGGAAAACAGAGAATGAGAGGTCTTTTAGATTATGCTATTGCTGATGCATTGGATGCAACACGAGAGGCAGGAGCATTAGGTCTAAAAGTTAAAGATTATATTTATGATGCACTTTTCCCTTATATGAGACTTATTAAAAAGTACTCAACTTTGGTAAAAACTATTGTTATTTTAGCTCCACTAATTGGACTACTAGGAACTGTTATGGGGATGATAGAGACATTTGATGCTCTAACATCTGGTTCTATGTTTTCACAAGGAGCTAGTATTTCTGGTGGTATATCAAAAGCACTATTTACTACTGAACTTGGATTAGTTGTAGCAGTGCCAGGATTAATTTTGGGAAAAATATTGGATAAAAAAGAAGATAGATTTGCTTTAGAGTTTGAGCAGATTGCAGACACATTATCAGCAAAGGAAGATAGACATGAGATTTAGACAAAGACGAACCGATAATCCAACTGATGTTGATGTATCACCATTGATTGATATGGTATTTATTTTGCTTATCTTTTTCATGGTGACAACAACCTTTGTAAAAGATATGAAATTAGATATTAATCGACCATCAGCATCAAGTGCTAGTAAGTCTGATGGAAAGACAATTAGGGTTTATATTGATAATACAGGTGAGGTTTATATAGATAATCAACCTATAAAAGTTTGGGCAATTCAGAGTAAATTACGAGACCTACTAAGAACAGCAACAGACAAAAATGTTTTAGTGGTAACTGATGATGGTATTCCTGTAGAGAAACTTATTGATGTAGTTGATGAGTGTAGAATGGCAGGGGCTAAAGATGTAGCTGTCTCTACTACAAAAGAGATGGGATAACACTTATGGCAAAAAGAAAATATGGCACATTTTTCAAGTCTATTGAAGCCTTTTTCTTTATGTTATTGGGTGGTCTGTTTATGATGATTTTGGTTGTTGCATTTAATAAACCAGTCAAGAAGAAAGAAGAGAAAGTCAAAAAAGAGACCCGATATGTAAAGATGGAGAAAAAAGCAGTCAAAAAAGCTAGTAAACCAAAACCAAAACCAAAACCAAAAGCTAAAAAAGCACCACCAAAAGCACCACTACCTAATTTAGGTTCAGCTTTGGGTGGTATTGAGATGAATATTCCAGAGTTTGATACAGGTGATATTGGAGCAGATGCAACTGAACTACTAGACAAAGTAGATGAAGATACTGTGATGGATGGTAATACAGTTGATGTAAAACCTAGAGTTGTATCTCGTTCCAAAATAGAGTATCCACCAGCTGCTATGAGAAAGCAGATAAAAGGGTATGTAATTGTTAATGTACTTATTGATAAACAAGGAAATATAGAAACAGCTCAAGTACTTGAAGCTTTCCCTTCAGGAGTTTTTGATGCAGTTGCACTAGAGGGTGTAAAGAGTTGGAGATTTTCTCCTGCAAAATATAAAGGTCAACCTGTAAAGGTTTGGGCTAAACAAAAAGTTCGTTTTGACTTTAACTAAAGGAGGAGTAAAAGATGATAAAAATAAAACATTTACCTTTAATCTTAGCGTTATCAGTGATACCACTAAGTGCAAAAAAACAAGAAGCTCCTACCGTAAACTACTACTCATTAGCTACGCTAATGATTATGGATGGAAAGTATGACAAAGCGATGAAAGAGTTAGATGAGATAGATGAAAACTCACCTACATTTGATGGCTCAAAATATTATACTATGAGAGGTGTCATCTCTCTAAAAAAAAGTGACTATTTTGAAGCTATAAAGTGGCTCAATAAAGCTGTTGAAGCTACAAAAACAAAAGTCTATCTACCACCAAAAAGCAAAGAGGAGATAGAAAAAGAGAAAGAGAAAAAGCACCTTATTGATTTTATTTTACCTGAAGAGAAGAAACCTAAAAAGAAAGAGGTTGTTTATCCACCAGATTTTCATCCTGAAAAGATGAGAGAAGAGAAGATAGAACAGCTATATATGTATCTAAGTAAAGCATATTATAAATCTAAAGATTATGAAAATACAGTTAGAGCATTAGATTTAGCAGGTATTAAAGGTAGTAGCAAACCAGCACTATATACTCTAAGAGGTGAATGTTATTGGAAATTAAAAGAGCATAATGAGGCTATTAATGCACTTAATCGTGGATTAGAGATATTTCCAAGTGATAAGACTCTGCTCAAACAGAAGTTTTACTACTATCGTGATTTGAAGCTTTATAGAACAGCTATAGAGGCGTATAAAAGATATTTAGAAGTAGCAGATGCATCACCAAATGAGTATTTGGCTCTTGCTCAAATGCTTGTTAGTGGAAATCAGATTGATTTAGCTATAAAAGTACTAGAAGAGGCAAGATTAGATTTTCCTGATGCTCCTAAACTATCTATGTTTTTAGGGCAACTCTATATGAAAAAAGATATGGTTCATGTCTCAGCTCAACTATTTGAGACGGCATCATATTATGATAGTAACTATACCAAAGATGCAGCTGAAATGACTCGTCGAGCCAAAGAGTTACCTCATGCTCTATATCTAAATGCAGGAGTAACAGACAAGGCTGAGAAGATTAAACAAAAAATTGCAATTTTGGTAGATAGAGAAGAGTTTGAGAAGGTTATAGGACTCAAAGATGCTCTAAGAAGATACAATATGTTAAGTGATGATAACCTCCGTTATGCTCTAGCTTATGCCTATTATATGGTTAAAGATTATGATAATGCAGAGAAAAACTTTAAGAAGATAACCGATAATGGTCTCTTTTCTAAAGCTACACTTATTCGTAAAAACATTGAAAAATGTAAAAATAACAGTTTGGAGTGTTTATAATGAAAGCTAATTTAAAAGTATTAACTATTGGACTATTTGCTGTTATCCCTCCATTTGCTCATGCTCAAAAGATAGGAACTCTATCTATTTTTATGCTAAAAGATGGAAAACCACTTATTAGAAATGAGATTGTAGTTGATAATAAAAAACATCTACGAACTGATATTGATGGTAGAGCTAAAGTTACCCTTAAAATTGGAAAACACCAAATAGAAGCATTTGGTAAAAACTCCAAAGGTAGTAACTTAGGTTATATCAAAAAGTCTGTATTAATCAAAGAGGACAAAGATACACAAGTTATTGCCTCATTTACTATGGATGAACCTGAAGTAAATGTAGATATTCCCGTAGGTGAAGTAGAAAAGAAAAAGAAAAAAGACTCAAAAGCTACAGGTGAGGGAACTTTAAATGGTACAGTTTTGACAACTGACAAAAATAGTCCTATTGAGGGTGCTAGAGTTTTTGTCAAAGGTACATCAATAGATGCTAGAACTGATGCAAATGGTCATTTTAGTGTCAAGATACCATCAGGTGTTCCTGTAAGTATATCAGTAGTAAGTTCAGCATATTCAGCACAAACTATTAGTGACCTAAAAGTAGAAAAAGGTGGAATTATATCTAAAACTATCAAACTTACACCTGCAAGTTTAGAGCTTGAAGAGTTTGTAGTTTTAGCTCCTAAAATTGAAGGTTCAGTAGCTACTGTTATTGCAGAGGTTAAAAATAATGAAGCTGTAGGTGATGTATTAGGAAGTGAACAGTTTTCTAAAAGTGGTGACTCTAGTGCTGCAGCAGCCCTTAAAAGAGTAAGTGGGGTTACTATTGTTGGTGGGAAATATGTATTTGTAAGAGGTCTTGGAGATAGATACTCAACTGTTATGTTTAATGGTATGCACTTACCATCACCAGAGCCTAGTAAAAGGGTTGTTCCTTTGGATATTTTCCCTACATCAGTTATCAAAAGTATGACTATTCAAAAAGCATTTACAGGTGATATTCCAGGAAGTTTTGGTGGGGGAACAGTACTTATTGATAGTAAAGATATTCCTAAAAAACCATTTGCAAAAGTAAGTTTGGGTCTTACTGGAAACTCTGCTGTGGGTAGCAATGGTGTTTATAATGGTGATAATTCAAAATCACTTCCAAGTAGTGTTATAAGTGCTAGTAATGGATTTGAGTATATTAATGATGAAGCTTTCACTAGAGCAGTACTTTATAATCGTTCAATGCATAGAACTACAACTACAATTCCTGTTGGAGGGAGTATAGGTTTAGCTCTTGGTGATAGTTATGAGATTGGAGATGATATGAGACTTGGTGCATCTGCAACCATGTTTTATAAAAATAGTGCTGATAATAATGATTTGGAGTATCAAAAACATATCTATAATATGAATACTAAATCTATATTTACAGACTCTAAAACGAATGCAGAACAGACCAAGTTCAAAACTCAATATGGTGGAATGTTCAATCTTGGGCTAAACTATTTGGGTGATAGTATGGT
>JANTGV010000064.1 GCA_024762745.1 Sulfurimonas sp.
GGACTGGTTCCAGATACAAATACAAAAAAAGGAAACAAGGTCGGCTTTAGCTCTGTGCAAAAATCAGAGATGAAAGAGTTTAAAGTAGATCAAAAAGCACTTGTACATTATGGGATTATTCCAGAGTTTATAGGTCGTATTCCTGTGATTGCACAGTTAAGAGAACTTACAAATGATCAAATGATTCAGATACTTAAAGAGCCAGATAATGCACTAATCAAGCAGTTTGAAGCACTTTTTGAGATGGATAGTATAGAGCTGAAGTTTGAAGACGCAGCACTTGACGCCATCGCAACAAAAGCAACTGAACGTGGAGTAGGGGCACGTGGGCTGAGAGGAATTCTAGAAGAGGTGATGCTACCACTTCAGTACTCTTGTCCATCAAAAGAGAATCTTGAGAGCTGTACTATAACAGCTGCGGTAGTAGAAGATCCAGAAAAAGAACCAATATTTACATTTAAAGAAGAGAAGGAAGCATAAAATGAGAGTATATTTAGACAATAATGCAACAACAAAGATAGATCCACTGGTAAAGGTTAAAATGCAACCTTTTTTTGAAGAGCTTTATGGAAATCCAAATTCACTCCACCAATATGGAATGGAGGTTCGTCCTGCACTTAACACTGCTATGGGTGAAATGTATGATGCACTCAATGTTCCGGATGCTGATGATATTCTTATCACATCATGTGCTACAGAGAGTAATAATGCTGTTTTAAAAGGTATATTTTTTCAACATATTCTGAAAAATCCAGAAAAAAACCATATTGTTACAACAGCGGTTGAACACCCTGCAATCCTTGATACACTACTCTATTTAAGTGATTTTGGAGTTGAAGTCACTTATGTTGATGTTGATGAAAACGGTGGCATATCTGCCCAAGATATCAAAAATGCCGTAACAGACAAAACGATTCTTATTACTATGATGTGGGCAAACAATGAGACAGGAATGATATTTCCAGTTGAAGAGGTAAGTGCTTTCGCAAAAGAAAAAGATATTTTATTTCATACTGATGCTGTTCAAGCGATAGGGAAATTAAAAGTAGATTTAACAGCTGTTGATGTGGATTATCTGACATTTTCAGCACATAAGTTTCATGGTCCAAAAGGAATCGGTGGTCTTTATGTAAAAAAAGGCAAACAACTCCCAAACCTTCTTCATGGTGGTGAGCAGATGGGTGGTAAACGAGCAGGAACTCTTAACGTAGCCTATATTGTAGGAATGGGTTTAGCAATGAAACAAGCTGCAAACCATGTTGAAAAAATGAATACGGATGTTAAAAAACTAAGAGATAAACTTGAAGATGCTTTAAACACAATTCCTGATACTATAGTTGTAGGCCCTCGTGAGATGCGTACACCAAATACAATTCTCATTTCACTACGTGGTATTGAAGGTGAATCAATGTTATGGGATTTAAATAAATCAGGTATTGCAGCTTCAACAGGAAGTGCTTGTGCGTCAGAGTCACTTGAAGCAAATCCTGTAATGAGTGCAATAGGAGAGGATCCTGAACTAGCACATACAGCTATGCGTTTGAGTCTCTCTAGGTTTACTACAGAAGAAGAGATCGATTATGTTATAGGTGTATTTAAAACAGCGGCAGAACGTTTACGTTCAATCTCTTCTACTTATGCTTACACAAATGAAGCGGGATAACTTTTAAAGTTATGCGTTTCATCATAGATATAACTCTAGCTTCACAAGAAAAACGTAACTATCTTATAGATGCGAAAGATGAAGATGAAGCTAAAGAGAGACTTCAGCTGCGTTTACCTCCAAATCAAAGAGATAACATAAAAATACACTCTATAAAAATAGATCCAAATAGTATAAAAAATGAAGACCCATACGGTATATTTTCAGGTGAATAAACACTAAAACCTAGAACTAAAATTGCATCTTTTCTTTTAAACACAATTAAAAGGAAGAACATGTCAAAAGTTCAAGATTTCATCTACAACAACAACCTTCAATGGCAACCAACGTTTAATGATAAGACAGATAAATACGAGTATGGATATAGAGGGAGTTTGGTAATTACTCCAGGCGTAGTTATGTCTGCTGATAAACAACTCCCACCAAAAGCAACCTGTACACAGAGTATTTTAGTAAGTAATAGTGATACTATTGATTTTTTAGCTTGTGAGCTTATTACACTGGACTTCTTTGAGGACTTTGTAACTATGTATAAAGACATGCTTACTCCTGATGGTCTTTATATACTTTTTGTTACAGATTTAGATGGAGATGGGAAGATTGAGTATGAAGGGATTACATTTAATATTTTTGCTCTAGATGAGAGTTCTGTTTGGAATGAGCTTCTTGACCATGCAGACCTTTCAAAAGGTGACTTAAAAAAATTAAGTGCTGCAGAAAAGATAGATACTGTTTATGATGAGATTAAAGCAAGTACACTGCGTTTAAGTGAGAAGAGCTATGAAGAGATTAAAGGACTTCAAAGCAGTGACGGAAGAACACTTTTTGGGGCTGTATAAGCTCTAAAAAAAAGTTTTACTTAAAAGTTCTTTTAAATCTTTCCCTTTTGCATAACATCCACTGTTCGAGCAGAGTTCATAATCTGTTCCACTATGATATTTTACAAATACAAAAGGGGAACTCATCTCATCACATATATTTTTATAACTAACACTACGTGGTAGTTTGACAATTTTGTCTTCATATAAGTACCGAATTAATTGTTCTGTTGTATAAGCAGACGCTATTGGTTCTCCATTTATCTTAGAAGAGTAATGATTCAATGTTTCATAAGCGTACTCCCTATATTTATCATCAACCAGACTTCCCAAACTTAGTAAAACATCTATCATCACACCTATAGAACTTGGATAGGAATCATCTTCTACTTCAGCTAAAATCTCAAACTCACCCCTACTGAACTTCCATTCTCCATCTTTATAAAAAAGAGTAAGTACCCTGTCAGTCAAACTATTTGCTTCTTGAAGATATCTCTCCTCTGCACAGACTTCATAGGCTTTTAATAGTGCTAAAGAGAGATAAGCATAATCCTCTAAATATGCCTCTATTTTTGGCTTTTTATCAATTATACAAGAGTGCATAAGAGTTGCGTTTTCAAACATTTTTTCAAGAAGTGTTTCCAGTGATGATTTTGCAACTTTTAAAACTTTCTTATCATAAACCCCAAGTAAAAAAAGAGATTTTATCATCATCGAACTCCAAGAGGTCTGTACTTTTTTATCGACAAAGGGGTAAACTCTTGTCTCTCGTATCTTTTGTAAACTCCCCCTTATACTCTCGAACCACTCCTCTTTTTGTATATTTGCAAAGTGGATAATGTTTTTACCATCAAAATTTCCAGAGTTTGAAACTAAAAGTCGCATTGCCATTCTTTTTACCTCACTCTCACTATATCCTTCATTTCGTATAGCTAAAAGAACTTCTGCTTTTGTATAGACGAAGTAAGCACCTTCGACACCATCTGTATCTGCATCACTAGCTGAATACAGAAAAAAGTCCTGCATCATAAACTTTTGAATATAGTCACTTATATCTTGTGCTATTTCAAGATATCTACTGTTTTTTAAAACCCTAAAAGCGCGTAAATAAAGCTCACATAGTAGTCCATTATCATACATCATCTTTTCAAAATGAGGTACTAACCATTCAGCATCGACACTATAACGGCAAAATCCCCCATCCACAAGATCATAAAAACCACCAGCAATCATATTATCTAAAGTATGTACTATCATACTTCTAATCTCATCTTCCCTATCTAGCTCATAAATAGTCAGCATGGTATTTAAGGTTGAAACTTGAGGAAATTTTGTTGATAGTGTGAAACCCCCATATGTAGGTTCAAAATTATTTTTACACTGTTTTATAAACTTCTCTTTTATGCTGATATCTAACTCATGACTCTTTTGTAGTGAGGAACTTTGAGATAATACCCCTTGAAGTTCATCTGCATTTTTAAAAAGCGTCTCATCATGTGTTGAAATTTTTTCATAGATTATCTGTGTTAAATCTCTAAATCCGACAATATTGTACTTTGGTTCTAAAGGAATGTAGGTCGCTGCAAAAAAGGGCTTATTCTCAGGTGTAGAGAAGATGGAAGTTGGCCAGCCACCGGCTTTATTATTCAGTGTTTGATAGACATTCTGAAAATATTTATCTATCTCCGGTCGCTCCTCTTTATCTACTTTAATGCAGACAAAATGTTCATTTAGAAATGCAGCCATCTCCTCATTTTCAAATACTTCTCTCTCCATTACATGACACCAGTGGCATGTTGAGTAGCCTATAGAAATAAAAATTGTTTTATTTTCTTTCTTGGCTCTATCAAACGCAGCATCACACCATGGATACCAGTTGATTGGATTTTCTTTATGTTGTAAAAGATAAGGTGACTCTTCATACTTAAGAAGGTTTGACATGTTTTAATCTAGAAGTTTTTCGCGTATTGAAGCTTTAAAAGCTTTCATCTTTGGGCGACTTATCATATCCATAGCAGATTCACGTAATTTTTTAATCTCTGCATAGACTTGAGCACTTGGAGTGTTTTTAGCCAAATGGATTATGTCAAAAACATCTTTTTCAAAAAAATCGGACTCTTGAGTCGGTAGTGTCTCATATAGAGCCATAAAAACAGACTTTTCATAATCATCCATTTTACAACTCTCATCTGCTATTTTGAGTGCAACTGTAATTGCACAGTCCCTATCAAAACTCTTTAGTGAACTAGCTATAGCAGGTAGTTTTTTTAAATCATACACCCTTGATCAACCAACTTCACAATCTTGAATACCAAGTTCTTTAAGCATATTTGTAAAAAAAACACCACCCTCACGATCTAGATCATCATGAAACTCTATATACATCGATTCAGATTCAGTGATAGAATGATTCTCGTAAATTACCGGTGTAAGTCCAGTGCTACTTGACACACTCTTATAGGCCTTTATTACATCTCCTCTGAGTTCTGGTTCACCAACATACTCTAATTTTAATCCCTGGTAACGCTCTTCACATTGATGGTAAGCTTTAATTCTTTTTTCTATATCCATGACTTCTCTCCTACCCTACTTCTATATCTTCTGGTTCCTCTTGAACTTCATGTTTTACACCACGTTTAGTCATCGGAACATCTGAACGGAATTTTTTCTCTTTAAACGCAGGGGATTTTACTACTCCATCTTTAGTAGCAAGTTTATAGAGTTCATTATTTGCAAAATGCTCATCATACTCTTTTGTAAATGGCATATCCCAAGTTATACATCCTATACTTGGACATATTGCAGCACACTGAGGATCATCAAAAAGATCAACACACTCAACACACTTTTCAGGCTGAACATAGTAACGATTTTCACCTGTTGGATTTTCGCTATCATCTACTATTGCGTTTACAGGACAATTTTGTAAACACGCATCACAAGTTATACAACTCTCATCAATTATTACTGACATTTTTTCTTCCTTATTAATTATATAGTTTAAGTGTTTCACCAACACTCGTATTGGCTTCTCTTGAAGCTATAGATATACTCTCTCTAAAAGGTCTCGGCGCCGCAAGTGGGGACAGGAGACCTTTTTTCTTATGCACACGAATCACATAATCATCACTTTGTACAAAGTGATCATTAAAAGTTTCAGTATATGGCATATCCCATACTATACATCCTTCTGTTGGACATACATCTGCACATTTTGGGACTGCTGCATCAACACACTCTATACACTTCTCAGGTTTAACATAGGTGAATTCACCAAATTCTAATGGTGACTCATCAGCACTTACTATCGCAGTTGCTGGACACTCATCTATACAAGCATCACAGTTTATACAGGTATCAGTAATTAAAACAGACACTATGCACTCCTAGCTTCGGCTTTATGATAGATACGTAACAGCCATGGTGCCGGTGCATCATTTAACATCTCTTGTAATTTACTAATAGCATCAGAGATTTTTTCACCCTCTGCCACCCGAACAGGATGTATACCACCCGCTTGAATCATCTTAGAAGCAGTAGGTCCAATCTGAGTACAGTACATAATATCTGCCTCGCCTATTGTTCCTATCTTATAGTTTAGTTTCTCTTTTTCACCCTCTGGCTCTTCTGAAGAGTCAATAATATTCAAAAACTCTGAACTCTCTTTTCCAACTTCATAAAGATAAAACTGTTTAGACCAACCAAAATGCTGGTCTATCAACTCTCCATTTGATGATGCAAACGCAATATTCATAATCTAAACCTATACAGCCACGTTAGCACGAGACTCACGTAAGTCCATACCTATCTCATCCATAAATGCCTGAGCCTTAACAGACGGTAACATAAGACCTTTTTTCTTATGTTCACGAATTTTGTAAGTCCCATCATTGTTTCCAGCTATATAATACTCTTCAAAATCAGTCGTATATGGCATATCCCATACAATAGAACCCTCAGTAGGACAAGCATCTGCACAACGAGGTGCATCAGCATGGCTTACACACTCAACACAAGTCTCAGGTTTTACATAAAAATACTCACCCGCATGAGGATTTTTTTCATTATCATCTTCTAAAATTGCAGCAACTGGACACTCAGGTGCACAATCTCCACAGTTAATACATAAGTCAGTTATCATTACAGCCATATTCTTTTCTCCTAATTTATTTATATTTTAATTTGCATCTTTTATTCTAGATA
>JANTGV010000065.1 GCA_024762745.1 Sulfurimonas sp.
TTATGAGTCTCATTTTAAGAGAGATGATGAGTTGGAGTATCTTGAATATGCCAGTTTAGAGATTGAATCTATTAATAACTACTTTATAAGAATTTTAAAAGCGACTTATGCTGAAAAAGATTTGAGTAGATTATCACTGAACACCCTAGAGAAAAAGGTTTCGCATATAGATATGGTAATTCAAAAACTTATTAAGTATGAAGTTAATATGGCCAGTTATGAGAGAAAGAAGTTTTTGCGCCAGTATCATAATACCATTATACAGTTGGGTATAGTGCTCTTTTTGATAATCTCAGGCATAATGATTATATCATTGTACGTTTTTATAAGTATTCAAAAAGATCATTCAAAACTTGAAGAGACTACGAAAAAACTTCGACGTGCAAATAAGAAGCTTGAAAATGTTTCCTATACAGATTCTTTGACAAATTTACACAACAGAAGGTATTTTAACCTTGTCTATGAAAGAGAGATGAAAAGAGCAAAACGCTCTAAAAACTATATTACATTTATGATGTTAGATATTGACTTTTTTAAACAGTATAATGATACCTATGGCCATATTGAGGGTGATTTTGCTTTAAAGTCTGTAGCGAAGGTCTTAAAAGATACCCTCAAACGTCCAAGTGATTTTGTCTTTAGACTCGGTGGTGAGGAGTTTGGTGTTCTCTTAACGCAAACAGACGAATCGAATAGTGCCATGTTGGCTCGTCAGATATGTGACGCAGTTAGAGACAGAGAGATAAAGCATGAGAGCTCTTCTGTAAATGAATATCTTACTATGTCTATTGGTGTGGTCTGCTGTATTGCAGATGAAGCACTCAATGAAGATATTTTAATATCCCGTGCGGATGAGATGTTGTATGAAGCCAAAGAAGGCGGAAGAGATAGATACGTGATTAGTTCAAATGTTAGTGAGGCAAGGGCTCAAAGGATTGAAGATATCAGTGCATAAGTTTATTAAGATTTTTAGGAGTACTCATGGATCATGGGGAGTTTTTAGTAAAAATGAAAAACTGCACAATTGTTTATGTGGAAGATGATGAAGGCATACAAAAAAGTATCAGTGAGTACTTAAGACGTTATACCGATAATGTATATATCGCTTCAAATGGTATTGATGGATATGATTTATATACAAAAGTAAAACCCAATATTATGCTTTTAGATATTAATATGCCAAAGCTAAACGGTATAGAACTTGCCAAAAAAATCAGAGAGAATGACAAAACAACAAGAATTATTATGGCAACAGCATATACAAATAAAGAGTTTATGCTTGATGCTGTTGAGTTGAGTCTGACAAAGTACTTAGTAAAGCCGATTACCGTTGATGAGATTAGTGGAGCCTTTAAAAAGTCGCTGATGGAGATTGAAGAGCTTGACCCAGAGTTTACTAACCTTGATTTAGGAAATGGGTATAGCTATAATCAAAAAAGTAGGTTACTGCGCTATAAAAGCAAGGAAATTGTGTTACGAAACAAGGAGTTGGTTTTATTAGACTTTATGTCTAGGAATATGAATAAAGTGTTAACATATGAAGTACTTGAAAATGTACTGTGGAACGATAGTCTCGTATCAATAAACGCATTAAAGGCGCAGATAAAGAATTTGAGAAAAAAGCTTTATGATGGCCTGATTGTAAATATTAGTGGTGTTGGATACAAAATGAGTCCAGTGGTAGAGTAATGGTTTTATTGTCAAAAATAATAAGCAAAAAAGATTTTATAGTCAGCAAAGATGCAAATCTAGAAGAGACGCTTGAAATCATGAAGAGAAACAAAAATGGTGCTGCTATATTTATTGATGAGAGTAAGCCTATCGGAATTATTACAGAGAGTAATATAGTAAAAGCCTTAAAGAAGAGTGTAAACCTCAAACAAAAAGCTATAGACTTTGCTACAAAAAAATTGATTACTTCTCATTATCAACGACCGATAGAGTACGCATTTGAAATGGTCAATGAACATAATATAAGAAGAATAATCCTTTTAGATGATGAGAAAAAATATATTGGTGTAGTGTTACAAGAAGACCTGTTTAACTATATAGAAGATGATGTTTATAAAGTTGATCTGAAAATATCTCATATAATAAAAAAGAAACAACAACTTATTACCATAGAACAAAATAGGACAATAAAAGAGGCATTGGAGTTGATGCAGTCTAATGATATAGGTTCAATCATTGTTTTAGAGAGGGAATCACATATAGGTATTATTACTGAAAAGGATATAGTAAATATCACATATAACAGGGTGGATTTAAGCAGTCAGTTAACTGATTATATTTCTAAACCATTAATTATGGTTGATGCAGAGGTTTCAGTCCTGGATGCAATCAAGTTAATGAAAGAAAAAAACATTAGAAGATTGGTAGTACAAACGGATAGTAGAGCTGCGGCTATATTAACAAATAGAGATATTCTTAAAGAGCTCAAAGGAAACTATAGCCGTATTTTACAGTCAAAACTGAACCATGCGAAAGAGATTATGGACTACATACCTGAGTCTATTATAGAAGTTTATCTCTCAGAAAAACAAAACATAATCCACTGGATGAATAAAAAAGCTTTTAATACTTTTGGAAACAGCTATATAGATAGAAATATTGCTGAACTGTTTGCAGAAGATGAATGGGAAACTATTATAAATGTATTAAAAAATTCCAAGGCAGTTGAGAACAGACGCATATTGATTAACGAGCAGGTTTATGAAGTTTCAGGGACAAAAAATGGAAATTACGTAAAGCTTGTTTTAAAAGATATTTCAAGACATGAAGAGGACAAGGTTCTTTTACAAAAAGAAGTCTATAAAGAGATGAATAGAAGAGTTGAAAATGAGTATCTTTTAATGCAGCAATCTAAACTGGCAACAATGGGCGAGATGATTGGTCATATAGCACATCAATGGAGACAACCTCTTTCACAGCTTGGAGGAGTCTTTATGAACTTACAGGCCGCTTCTGAATTTAATAACCTGAAACATAATGAGGTAGTACAGAAAGTTAAAGAAGGTAATAAACTTTTAAAATATATGTCTGAAACAATCGAAGATTTTAGAAACTTTTTTGAACCAAACAAAGTAAAAGAGAAGTTTGAATTAAAACCATACATAGAAAACGCAGTAAATCTTATTGCAGCTTCACTATCTTATCATCATATAGAAGTAAAGCTTGAAGATTTTGACGAAGAGATATATGTAAATGGCTTTGCTAGTGAGTTTTCCCAAGTGGCACTTAATATATTAAATAATGCAAAAGACGCACTAGTATCAAACTCTGTTACAAACCCTGAGATTATAATAAGGTGTAAAAAAAGTGATGAGTATGTAAAGATAGTCTTTGAGGATAATGCAGGAGGAATTGAGCAGAGTATCCTTGATAAAATATTTGATCTGTACTTCACTACTAAAAAAGAGAGACAAGGAAGTGGTCTTGGACTCTATATGTCCAGATTGATTATAAGCAGTAAAATGGATGGTACTATTGAAGCTTCAAACGGAGAGAGAGGTGCTCTTTTTAGTATAAAGTTAAAAATTTCACAATGATTACACTTTATTGATTTATAATGACAGAAGTAAAATAATTTATTAGATTATTACAGCTGAAGGATTTTATAGATTGAAAAAAAAGATTGAACAAGTAAAGACTCTTCTTGAAGCACTTCCTTATATAAGAAAATATTCTGACGAAATTTTTGTTATTAAATACGGGGGTTCAGCCCAACTAAATCCACAACTTCAAGATAGGTTTGCACAAGACATTCTGTTAATGTACCTAGTTGGTATTAAACCTGTTATTGTTCATGGTGGCGGTAATAAAATAAGCTCAATGCTTGAAAAATTACAGATTAGAAGTGAATTTGTTGATGGCTTGAGAGTAACAGATGAAGCGACGATGGAAGTTGTTGAGATGGTTCTCTCCGGAAATATAAACAAATCAATAACCACAATGTTAAATGAACATGGTGCCAAGGCTTTAGGTGTTAGCGGCAAAGATGCAAAACTACTCAAAGCAAAAGCAAAAGATTACGATAAATATGGTTTGGTCGGCAATATATATGATATTGACGATAGTGTTGTAAGAAAACTTATAGACGACAAGTTCATTCCAGTAATAGCACCAATAGCTGCTGGTGAAGAGATAGGTCATCCCGGATACAATATTAACGCTGACCTAGCTGCTAGTAAAATAGCTGCAAGCCTGAATGCTTCAAAAATAATTTTTATGACAGACACTCCAGGCGTGATGGATAAAGAGAAGAACTTTTTTAGCACACTCGAAGAGTCAGAGATTATAGAGTTGAAAAATAATGGGACAATTGTTGGTGGGATGATTCCAAAGATTGATGCTTGTGTAGAAGCTATTGACTCGGGTGTGAGAAAAGCACACATAATAGATGGAAGAGTTGAACATGCTCTTTTACTCGAAGTGTTTACGAGTGAAGGCGTTGGTACAACTATTAAAAGGTAAATAATATGATTATACATAATGTTGAAGCAAGAGATCACCCAATTACATTGAATCAGTGTGAAGCAATTTTAGATGAAGGCTTAGACTCTTTTTTTAAAATTGCCAGAGCATTGGACTTAATAAAAAAAATGAAGTTATATCAAAAAGAGTATGACTCCTTTGAAGATTACTGTAAACATAAGTTTAAGCTACACAGCAGTGAAACTGATAGCTTTATAAGATTAATGCATTTATCATAATGTACAAAGAATAAATAGAGGAAAAAAATATGTCACAATATCCAGAATCATTAAGAGAATCAAAGTCTTTATTAGCAAAATATTTAACTGAAGAAGTTTTTAATGAACTTAAAGATAAAAAAACAGTCAATGGCTTTACTTTAGCTCAGGCTATTAACTCGGGTGTTGAAAATCCAGATAGTGGTATTGGTGCTTATGTTGGTGATGAAGAGTCGTATGAAGTGTTCGCTTCACTTTTTGATCCGATTATTGAAGAGTATCACGGTTTTTCTAAAGATGATAAGCATAAAAGTAATCTCAATCCAGATGACTTAAACGCACCAAACCCTGATCCATCAGGCGAATATATACTATCTACACGTATTAGAGTAGGACGTAATGTAAAAGATTTGCCACTGGGTCCTGCAATCTCTAAAGAGCAGCGTGATTGGGTAGAGGAGCAGGTTTCAGGTGTTCTAAGTGGATTTGAAGGGAACTTAGGTGGAAAATACTACCCATTAAATAACATGAGTGAAGAGGATAGTGCATCCTTGATAGCAGACCACTTTTTATTTAAAGCAGGAGACAGATTTCTTGAAGCAGCTGGATTAAATCGGGACTGGCCGAGCGGACGCGGAATCTTCCATAATAACGAGAAGACATTCTTAGTATGGATTAATGAAGAGGATGAACTAAGAATAATTTCTATGCAGCAAGGTGGAGATATTAAAGAGGTGTTTACGAGACTGACTACTGCTATAGCAGAGATTGGTAAAAAGGTTAACTTCGCTTATAATGACCATTTAGGATTTATAACATCTTGTCCGACTAACCTTGGTACAGCTATGCGTGCAAGCGTACATATTAAACTGCCAAATTTAGGTGCCAAAATGGATGAATTTCAAGCAATTGCAGATAAATACAATGTTCAGATTCGTGGTATTCATGGTGAACACTCTGAAAGTGAGGGTGGTGTTTATGATATTTCAAACAAACGAAGACTTGGTGTGAGTGAAGTTGAGTGTGTGCAAGATATGCATGATGGTGTTGTAGCGTTAATTAAAAGAGAGAAAGAACTCTCTTAGTATATTGGGCAGGGCCTGCAAACTTGAAGTTCTCCGATGGAGTTTGTAGGCCTATTTTTTAAACCTGAACCCTTCGGTTTGAAGTAGTTCTCTCAGTTTTTCCTGTAGCTCCCCTTGAAACTCCATCCAGTTATTTTTATAACTGCCACCACAGCCAATTTTCTTTTTTAAAATTTTAAGAACTGCGTTTGCATCCTCTTTTGAGAGTTGAAACTCTCCAACAAGTGTAACAACTTTTCCACGACGTTTTTCACGCTGAAACTTTAAAAAATGTTTTGATGGCTCCAAAATTTCATTTGAAATGGTTGTTTTTCTAGGGCTTTGCACTTCTGCCCAACCATCATCAATATCAGCACCAATGAAGAGGTCTAATTTTTTACCTCTACCCACTTTTCTCTCCTACATACTTAAAACGGGGAGTCTCTACTCCATCGAGAGTTATATTTTCAAAAAACATATTAAAAGGTCTGACCCATAGACCTTCATCTCCGTATAAAGCACGATATAAAACCATGAGCTCTTCTGTTTCAGAGTGTCTAACACTGTCTATCACTTCATAGTGATTACCTTTGTAGTGTTCATAGATACCAGTTTGCAAGTTTAGATAACCTTTTGTGCTAAAACACTCATCGTGCTGTTATCATAGTTTACATTTTTTACACTTTCTAAAACATCTTCATAAGAGAGTTTGGTGTTATCATAAACGATAACTATTGATTCATCATTTGGCTTTAAAAATGTATTTTCACCAAACTCTGTATA
>JANTGV010000066.1 GCA_024762745.1 Sulfurimonas sp.
CTTGGATACGCTAATGCACACTGAAGCAACATGTTGTCAGCTATTGCGTTTGCGAGCTTTGCTATAGTGTTTGCAGTAGCTGGAGCGATCACAAATATATCAGCCCACTCTCCAGCTTTTATATGGTTATGATCATTTACCCATGACTCATTAGTGTCATCAAGTACTTGGTTTGATGTAAGGGTTTCAAAGGTAAGGGGAGTAACGAACTTTTTAGCAGACTCGCTCATAACAACTTTTACTTGGGCACCAGCCTTAACAAAGTGACGAACTAGTTCTAGTGACTTATATACCGCTATAGAGCCTGTTACACCAAGAAGTATTTTTTTGTCTTTTAGTAAATCTGATGGAAGAATCATTCATAAATCTTTTTATAGTTTTAATTGTATTTTATCTAAAAATACTTATATTTAATTTTATCTATTTAAAACGCATAATCTGTGTAAATTGTTACGAGAGTATACATAATAAAAAATTGTTTGATATTTCGTTAATATATGAAACTATTTATCATTGCTTGTACTACAATTAATTTACATATAGGTAAAGGTTAATTTCATGACAAAAACTCTTTTAGAAAATATAAATGCTGTTCCAGCACTTCCAGAGTCAATTCAGGAGGTCGAACGTATATATCAAAATCCAGAATCGACATTTGAAGATATGCAAAAAGCTATAGAAAAAGATCCTCTTTTAACTGCTGATATTCTCAGAATTGTTAATTCACCAATGTATGGTGTTAAAAGTAACGTAACAGATGTAAAACAAGCCATCTCTCTTCTTGGAAAAGAGGCTGTAAGAACATTTGTAATTAGTAGTGCAGCTAACTCTTTTACTATTGATCTCTCACCATATAACATGACTAAAGAGCAGTTTAGCCTCGCTTGTGAGAGACAGCTGGCACTTATGATAAACTGGATCATCCGCCGTAAACCAAGCCATATGGCTAAACTTGGTCCAGCATCATTTCTTGTTGATTTAGGACGTGTTATTATTTCTAAAACACTTATAGAAGATTCTAAAACAGATATTATTGAAAAGGCACTTTCAGCTGGTGAAGATATTGCTAGAGCTGAAAAAACTGCTTGTGGCGCTCAAACAACAGATGTAACCGCAACACTATTTCACAACTGGAACTTTGATCCAGACATGATTCATATTATCCGTTATAGTGATGACCCGGAAGGCACTATCGAAGAAGATAGGGAGATGGCAGCTGAACTGAAAGCTGTACGTGAGACAGTAATGCCAAATGGTGAAATTACTGATGAATCAATTGCAACTGCAAAAGATACTATTGAAGAGTTTAAACTTGACCTAGAAAGTTATGAAAACGCACTGGAAAAAGTTTTAAACTCTTAATTAAACGCAATAAAAAAGTGGTACAAATTTTGTACTGCTTTGAACTTTCCTCGTTCCCAAGCTCCAGCTTGGGAATGCATATATTAAGTAACTATTTTTTACCAAAAAACTTATAGTAAAAATCTTTCACAATTCTTAATTTATTACGACTAATAGCTAAAGAACCTTTTTCAACTGTTCCACTTGTAACAGTTGTACATGCAGCTATCATAACATCATCTTCAATCGTTACAGGTGCAACAAGTTGAGAGTCACTTCCTATAAATACATTTTTACCGATGATAGTCTGATACTTTTTGATTCCGTCATAGTTGCATGTGATTACACCAGCACCAATATTTGTTCCCTCGTCAATTTGTGAATCACCTATGTAACTTAGATGTCCAGCTTTTACACCTTTGAGTGAAGACTTTTTAACCTCTACGAAGTTGCCTATGTGAGTATCTTCCAAGTAAGAAGCAGGGCGAAGGTGAGCAAGAGGTCCGATATCTGAGTTTTTAACAATAGAGTCTTCAACAACACTTCCAGCTTTTATATGAGACTCTTTGATGAGAGTATTTCCAGTGATACGACATCCGTTTTCAATGATACATTCACCCTCAAACTCTACACTCTCTTCTATATAAATAGTCGATGGAAGTTGCATGATAACTCCCTGGTTCATCCATTTTGTTTTAATTCTCTCTTGCATGATTTCTTCAGAGTCTGCTAAGTCTTTTTTAGAGTTTACACCCTTAAAGTGCTCTTCGTCAACTAAAAGAGGTGCTATGTTAAGACCATCTTCTCTAGCCATAGAAATAACATCTGTGAGGTAGTACTCTTTTTGAGCATTATCATTTGAAAGCAGAGGAATGTATTTTTCTATCACAGCCTTGCTAAAAGCATATACACCTGCGTTTACAGTAGTAACTTGTAACTCTTTTTCACTTGCGTCTTTTTGTTCAACTATATACTGAACCTGATTATTCTCAATAACAACACGACCGTACCCATCTGGGTTATCTAAATCAAATATAGACATGATGACATCAGCATCTGTATCTAAGAAACCTTGGAGTGCATGAGATGTAATGAGTGGCATATCTCCGTTGAGAACTAAAACTTTCTCATTCTTTGGAGATACGTTTTTCATAGCCCCTCCGGTTCCAGGGAAGTTGTCTGCATCCTGAATCACAAATCTAACTTCCTTGAAGTAAGCTTGCATCTGCTCTTGAACTATCTCTTTTTGATGGGCAATTACTACAGTAACGTCATCTGATATTTCAAGAGAGGCGTTGATTATGTGATAAAGCATAGGTTTACCACTGATAGAGTGGAGTACTTTTGCTGTAGGTGACTTCATACGACTACCCTTACCAGCCGCCAGAATGATTATGCTTGTGTTGTTTTTATTCATTATTTTTACTTCTTTTTAGTTTGTGCGGTATTTTACCATGAATAGTTAAAAATTTATCACGATACTAATAAATATTGTGGTATTATAAGGCAATTAAAAATTTTCTAAGGTATTTGAATGGATTTAGGTACGGTCATTGGTATTGTTTTAATTATGGCACTTCTGCTTGGTGCTATGGCTATGGGTGTTGGTGTCGGTGCATATATTGATATTCCTTCTGTTCTTATTGTTGTCGGTGGTAGTATCGGGGCGCTACTTGTCTCATTTAAACCTTCGCAGATGAAAGCTTTTACAAAAATTTTCATGAAAGCAGTAAAACCAGGTGAAGAGGATGTCCCAGAGCTTATTAAAAAACTTGTTGACTTTGCTACAAAAGCAAGAAAAGATGGAATACTCGCTCTTGAGAGTGAAGTAAACAATGAAGAGAATGAGTTTTTGAAAAAAGGCTTGTCTATGGCTATTGACGGGAGCGAACCAGATACAATCCGTGAGCTTTTAGAGATTGAGATGGAACAGACAAGTACAAGACACAAAATACACGGTTCAATATTTAGCCAGTGGGCAGGTCTCGCAGGTGCTATGGGTATGGTTGGTACACTTATCGGTCTTGTTGCGATGCTTTTGAATATGGCTGACCCTTCAGCGATTGGTCCATCGATGGCCGTTGCCTTACTTACAACAATGTACGGTGCGATTATCGGTAATGTTTTTGGTACACCTATTTATAATATTTTGAATGTAAGAAATGATGAAGAGACGAAAGTAAAAGAGATGATACTTTCAGGAATTATGTCAATTCAATCAGGTGATGCACCAAGGGTTTTAGAGGCTAAGCTACTGAGTTATATGGCTCCAAATGAACGTGTAAGTCAATTTGACTAATGGACTTAAATAATGGGTAAAAAGAAGTGTCCAGAGTGTGAAGAGTGTCTTCCTGCCTGGCTAGCTGCGTTTGGTGACTTGATGTCACTGCTTTTGTGTTTCTTCGTACTTCTTCTCTCGATGTCGAGTATGGATGCAAAAAAGATCTCTGAAGCGATTGGTTCACTTTCTGGTGCGATGAGTGTACTAGAAGGTGGAACAAAAACAGAGATATCTAAACAGCGTATTCAAGAGTCAACACCTTTAGAGTCACAAGATGAGACAAGTGAACAGGTTAACAGAGTACAGCAAGCAGTTGGTGAAGCTAATGAGATGATGGAAAAGGGTCATGGACCAGCTATTACTCTTGAAGAAGCACAAGAGGGGTTTGTTATAGAACTACCGGCTTCACTCCTTTTCAAATCAGGTTCAGCAACCATAGAGAATGAAGATGCTCTACTATTTTTAAAAAGAGTTGCCCTTATTATAGAAGAGTTGCCTAAGACAATGCAGGTAAGTGTTCAGGGTCATACAGATAATCAAGGACCTGGAACAAACAGTCTGTTTAAGGATAACTGGGAGCTTTCATCCGCTAGAGCAATCTCTGTACTTCAAGAACTTCTGTTAGATGGAGTAGACCCTGCAAGAGTAAGTGCTTCAGGATATGCAGAGTTTAAACCACTCGGAAGTAATGCAACGGCAAGTGGACGAGAAAAAAATCGTCGTGTTGAGCTTCACTTTTATGGTGGAGAAAGTAAAGATGAGGCAAAAGTACAAAGTTCTATACTAGATAGGACAACTGCAAACTGATGTTAAAATACCTTCTCTTGGTTTTTGCACTTATCTCTTCTTTAGGTGCTGAAGCTGTAACTGTCCCAACGATGAACTTTGAACTGTCTGCTCCAGATTCACCACAGCAACTAGTTTCCTCACTTAATGTTTTAGTTATATTAACGCTTCTGTTTTTAGCACCATCTTTGGTATTAGTTATGACAACCTTTACCCGTTTTGTGATTGTATTTGGTTTTCTGCGTCAAGCACTTGGTACACAGCAGGTTCCACCTACACAACTTTTAGTAATGCTGGCTATGATTTTGACATTTTTTGTTATGGAGCCGGTTGGTACAAAGGCGTATGAGAGTGGAATTAAACCCTATATAGCTGAAGAGATAGGCTATGAAGAGGCTTTTGACAGAACCACACTACCTTTTAAAAATTTTATGATTAGAAATACGAGAGAGAAAGATTTGGCTCTGTTCTTTAGAATCAGAAAGATGGAGAACCCTCAAACTGTAGCAGATGTACCGCTTTCTGTTATTATTCCTGCTTTTGTTATAAGTGAATTAAAGACTGCGTTTGAGATAGGCTTTTTACTCTTTTTACCCTTCTTGGTTATAGATATGGTAGTTGCATCTATTTTAATGTCAATGGGTATGATGATGCTTCCTCCGGTTATGATCTCTCTACCATTTAAGATACTTGTATTTGTACTGATAGATGGATGGAACCTTCTCATTGGTAATTTAATAGCCTCAATAAAATAGGATGAAAAGTGAACTGTAAATATTTTGGTGAATGTGGTGCCTGTAGAGTATACGAGGGTGGTTATGAAACGCAGCTAAATGAAAAAAAAGAGTTGAATAAAAAGAGGTTTGAACCATATTATAGTGGAGATATGTCGGTTTTTAAATCACCTGAGTCACACTACCGTTCTCGTAGTGAGTTTAAAATATGGCATTTAGATGATGATATACATTATGGAATGAATCATATAGAACACAAAGGTGTTGTATTAATCGATGAGTGTCCACAGGTAAATGAGCATATCTTATCACTTATGCCAAAACTTTTAATCTTAATTAAAGAGAGAAATATCGGCTTTAAACTATTTGGAGCAGATTTTTTAAGTTCAAGTAGTGGGGAGATAGTTGTCTCTCTTATATATCATAGAAAGCTAGATGATGCTTGGCAAGAAGAGGCTACTAAAATAGCTGAAGAACTTGGTATATATATAATAGGGCGTTCAAGAAAGCAAAAAGTTGTTATAGGTCAGGATTATATCACTGAGAAGCTAGTTATTGATAAGGATGTTTACCATTTTAATCATATTGAAAATAGTTTTACGCAGCCTAATCCTCGAGTAAATGAGCAGATGATTTCATGGGCCATGAAACATTTTTCACAAGCTCAGGGGGACTTACTTGAGCTCTATTGTGGAGCAGGAAACTTTACTATACCTTTTGCAAAAACATTTGACAAAGTACTTGCAACAGAAGTCTCAAAATCATCAATAAACGCAGCAAAAGCAAATATGAAACTCAACAGTGTAGAAAATATAGAGTTTGTTCGTATGAGTGTGGAAGAGTTTGTTCAGGCTCTTGATGGTGTAAGAGAATTTAGAAGGATGAAAGATATTGATATTAACTCATATGACATAAAAAGTATCTTTGTTGACCCACCTAGAAGTGGTATGGATGAGGCCTCTTGCAGGTTTTCGGCGAGACATGAGCATATTTTGTATATCTCCTGCAATCCTGAAACACTGCTACGTGACTTAGAGATACTTTCTTTAACACATGATGTAGAAGATATGGCACTATTTGATCAATTCCCCTATACACACCATGTTGAGATGGGTGTAAAGTTAATACGAAAGGGATAAAATGAAATTTTTATTAATACTGCTTCTTTTAAATTTTTCTCTAAACGCAGATGAGATGAAAAGAATTGAATCTATTGTTGGAGATATAACAAAATTACGTGCTAACTACGAGAGTTGCCAAGTAGAAGCCAAACTGTATGAAATGCAGTTAAAAGATGAAAGAGAGAAGAATACTATTTTGTCCCAAGAGTTAAAGAGTTTTGAAAATCTTTATAAAAGAGAGATAGC
>JANTGV010000067.1 GCA_024762745.1 Sulfurimonas sp.
CTTACATTAAAACTTGTAGGTATTGTAAAAGAAGACAAACAAAACATTTTTTATCTTATTTATTACTCAATGATAGAAGCGATACTTTTACTTTCTCTACCTTTAGCATCATCTTTTATTATAAACAGTATCATGGCACATGCTAGTATTTCTGTAACTGTATTAGGATTTATAGTGATAGTCATTTTTATTTTAACAACAATGCTTCAAGTGGTTAAGCAATATATTACTGAAAAATTCGAGCAGAAAATTTTTGTCAGTGTAGGAATAAAAATTGCCAATATGGCAACAAAAATTCAAAATTCAAGTAGTGATGTAAAACACCAAATAGATAAATATATGAACTACTTTTTTGACATTGCTTCTATTCAAAAGATCTTTCCTATATTACTCTTAGATGGAGTAAGCCTTGTTGTTAAATTTATTGCAAGTTTATTATTACTATTAGTTTTTGATAGCACTTTATTTATTGCTGGATTATTTTTCTTTATTGCATTTTTAATGATTCTCCTGCTCATTGGCCGTAATGGTGTTGAGTATGCCATTGAACGTTCAAATACGAAACACGATGCTATATATTATCTACAACACATACCAGAGTTAGAAAAAGAGGAACGAGCAATACTAGAAGAGTTTGATGGTTATCTGAAAAAATTCATTTATGCGAGAAAGAAGATATTTAATGTTGTTATACGACAACTTGCTTTAACATTTATGATTGAGGGAGTTGTAATTAGCTCATTTTTTATCATTGGAAGTTACCTTGTTATAAACGGAAGTCTTCCTCTTGGAGAGTTTGTAGCAGCAGAAATTATAGTCATTTCTATTACTACAGCATTAAAGGGTTTTATGAAGCAACTCGATTATATTTATGATATGTTTGAAGGACTTTATAAAGTCGATAAATTATCATTATCTTTAAAAGAGAATTCAAATGTCTGAGTATAGTTTTAAAGTCTTAGAGCTTGTAAAGTTAAGCCCATTAGTAAGAAAAATGTGGTTATTTACATCTCTTGTATTTATCATGATGATTGTTTTACTCTTTTTACCTTGGCAACAGACTGTAAAAGGGGAAGGTACTTTAATAGCCAATGATCCAGCTCAAAGAGACTACAATGTATTAGCAACACTTGATGGATTTATTCAAGAGTATTATGTTGGTGAAAACCAGTTTGTAAAAAAAGGGGACAAACTCTTCAAGATGGTTGATATTGATAAAGAGTATAGTCAAAAACTAGATTCTATTGAAGCAAGTTCAATAGATCGTTATAAAGATTCAGAAACCCAAATTAATAATATTGAAGAAAAAAAGAAGAACTTGGAAAAGTATCTTCAACTTGGACTAGATGTTTTTATTCAAAGAAGAGAACAGATTACAAGAAAGATAGAGAGTCTAGAATATAAAAAAGTATCTTTAATAAAAAACTATGAGGTTGAGAAGCTGAATCTAGAGAGAATTGAGCTTCTTTATAAAGATGGAATCGAGTCAAAAAGAGATTTTGAAGTAGCCCAAAATAAGTATATAAAAGCAAATGCTGAGCTTCAAAAAATAGATGTGGATATAGAGATAGAAAAAAATACTTTTGAAATTTTAAAACAAGAACAAGAGAAGTTTTTGAGTGAAACAAAAAATAGATTAAAAGTTATGGATAATGCTACTCTTGCATCAAAAGCACAACTCAACGCTATTAATCAAGAGATACAAATAAATAGCCTCAATAGCACTCGTTATAAGTCAGGAGAAGTGGTTGCTCAAAAAGACGGATATGTTGTAAGAATTTTACAAAATGATAAACATAAGCTTATAAAAAAAGGAGATAATGTAATTCACTTCTCTCCTAAGGTAAGTCAAAAAAGTATTGTGCTTAAAGTCTCTGATTTTAATATGCCACTTATAAAAGAGGGTCTACCTGTACGAATACGATTTTATGGATGGCCAGCCTTACAAATATCTGGATGGCCAACTATTAAATATGGAACTTTTGGTGGTACCATAAAGTATGTTGAGGCAACTTCACATGAAAAAGGATTTTTCTATGCTCGTGTAGAAGAGGACCCAAATGAACCATGGCCAAAGGGAGATAACCTTAGAGTTGGGACACAATCAACGGTATGGGTAAGACTTGAAACGGTTCCTATTTGGTATCAACTATGGAGACTAATGAACGCTGTTCCTCCTCAGATGGTAACACCAATTATAGAGAAAGATTGATGAGATATTTTGTAGTTTTTTTACTGGCTCTATTAACGAGTTCACTTTTTGCGCAAAAGCCATTTATGATAGAGGATATTAAACGCTATTTGACGCCTTCGAATCCTTTTTATTATAGTGCGATAGGAAAAGAAAATATCTATAAAGAGAGAGATAGATACTATATGGGAGATTTAGATAGTAAACTTTTTTTGAAGTATGACAAAAAAGAGTACCCTATAAGTGAGGCAGAATTTTTAGATACAGGCGTAAATAAAGTACTTGAAAATGGGATGGAGTTTACAGTAGCATATAGAAAAGCTGTAGGAACACAAGAAGCTAACAACATCAAAACAGGTGATGAAGGGGAAGTAAGAGCTAGTGTTAAAATACCAGTTGTATCACTCATGCAAGGAATGAACAGTAGAAAGTTAAATATAGATTCGGCTCGTTTAGATAAGGTTAAGTTCAATTATGAGTCAAACAATAATTTAAGAATATTATATTTTCATATAGTTTCGGAGTATTTTAAAGTACTATATCTCAAATCTATTGTTGAAATTCAAGAAGAATTACTTCAAAAGGCACAAAAACGTGAGGGACTAATACAGGAGCGTGTTAAAGCTGGTAGTTTGGCTGAACTTGCAGACTTGGAAGCACAGCAACAGACTATAAATAGACTACAGCGTTTATTCTCTGCAAAAAATGATTACTCAGCTGCTATGGAGAATTTTTTAAAGTATTTGAATCTCTCTATAGAAGATTTTCAGCAAGAGTATATTTTTTCTAATTTAAAAGAGATAGAGCATTCGGAAGTAATTTTAGAACATTATATTCAAATGGCTATGGATAATAGACCAGATCTAAAAGCATATGCGTTAGAGATAAAAAAAGTGCAACTTCAACAGAAGTTAACAGACACTTTAGCTTATCCTAAGATGGATCTTTCGTTGTATGGTGTTAGGGATTTTAAATATGAGAATGGTTTTAAATTAGCTTTAGATGTGGAGTTCCCGGTAGAGGGACGCAAATATGATGCTGAAAATATTCAGAATAAAAGTAGCATATATAATCTTCAAATGAATAGAGCAAAAGAGATATTAAATATAAAAACAGAAATTCAAAATATTATAAATTCTATAAATACACGTAAAAAGAATCTGGAAAGTTCGAATAAAGAGCTAATACTTTTAGAAAAGCTTGAAAAAGCTGAAAATAGAAAATATTTAGTAGGACTCAGTAATCTTTTTATGGTTAATGAGCGTGAAATGGCCACTTTAAATTTAAAGAAAAAAGTAGTGAAATATCATTTTGAGTCCTTGCTTCTTGAGCAAGAGGCAAAAAGAGAAGCTGGAGTTTCTTTTTAAGTTTAATGAAACAAGATTAGAGTTAAAAAGGACATTATGTCCTTTTTTAAAGAAGAGTTTATGAGCGAAGTGAGTTTAGTTGTTCTAATACTTTTACCGATTTAGCTTCTGCATCTGCCAGTGCTTCACGATTTTTAGCAAGTACATCTTCGGGTGCATTTGCAACAAATTTTTCATTGTTTAACATACCGTTTAATTTTCCTATCTCTTTTTGAAGTTTTTCATCCTGTTTAGTGAGCTTAGAGATGATAGAACTTAAATCGATAGAGTCTGTTGGTATGAATGTCTCACACTTATCAGCAATATCACTCACTGCATTTTCTACTTTAGTTGATGTAAACGCAACCTCTGTAACTTTTGCAAGTTTTGAGATAAATGGAAGCATCATATCTCTGTCTTCATCAGAGATATTGTCAATTTTTATAAATGCTTTTTCTATTTTCTGGTTTGCTAAATCAACAAGAACTTTTGCACGTCTAATAGAGACAATTGCATCCATAATGACGTCAAATTTTTCCTCTTCTTTGCGTTTTTTAGTCTTACTTGGATAATTCATAATCATAATAGAATCACCATCTTCTAAAGATGTACCTGAGAGTTCATGGTAAAGATATTCTGTTACAAAAGGCATAAAAGGGTGAAGAAGTTTCATCGCATCTTTAAAAACTGCTCCAAGCTCAACTATAGAGTCTTTATCAGCCTTAGAGAGTTCAATTCCCCAATCACAAAATTCATTCCAGATAAATCTGTACATAACAGTAGCTGCATCATTGAACTTATATTCATCAAGAGCTGCACGAACTTCTTTTGTTGCCTGGTTAAGACGTGAAGCCATATATTTGCCAAGGTCGGTTTTTAGACAAAATGATTTTAAATCAGGAAAAGTATCTACATTCATCTGTAGATATTTACTCGCATTATAAAGCTTATTTGTAAAGTTACGGTTTAACTCTAGCTTTTCTGTACTCATACGGATATCACGACCTTGTGCAGCAGAGATTGCAAGAGTAAAACGCAGTATATCAGCTGAGTACTTGTTAACCATATCTAAAGGGTCAATAACATTCCCTTTAGACTTACTCATCTTATCACCTTTTTCATCACGTACTAGAGCGTGAAGGTAGATATGGTTAAATGGCAATTGCCCATTAAAGTTCTCACCCATTAGCATCATTCTAGCTACCCAGAAGAAAAGAATGTCAAAACCAGTTATTAGAAGTGTATTTGGATAGAAATCTTTCATATCATCTGATTGGAAAAGTCTATCCATCTCAACATCGCCATTTCCCCAGCCTAGAGTTGAAAAAGGCCATAGTGCAGAAGAGAACCAAGTATCAAGAACATCAGGGTCTTGAGTCAGATTTTTAGATGCACATTTAGGACACGCCTCAGGATGATCCTCTAAAGATGCAAACTCATGGTCACAATCATCACAGTAAAATACAGGAATCTGATGTCCCCACCACAACTGACGAGAAATACACCAGTCTCTTAAGTCACCCATCCATGAGTTGTAAGAGTTAATCCAGTGTGGAGGAAAGAACTGTACTTCACCCGCGTTTGTTTTCTCGATAGATTTATCAGCTACTTCCTTGCGCACAAACCATTGTTTTGAGATGTACGGTTCAACGATATTTTTACATCTATAACAATGTCCAACCTGGTGTTTATGGTCTTCTATCTTAACCATAAAGCCTTCCTCTTCAAGACGCTTTACAATTGTCTCACGAGCTTCTAAACGCTCTAAGCCTTTGAACTCACCTGCGTAATCATTGAGAATACCTTTCTCATCAAAAACAGTAATAAACTCTAAGTTATGACGCTTTCCAACTTCGTAGTCATTTTGGTCATGCGCTGGAGTTACTTTAACTACTCCTGTTCCAAACTCCATATCAACATGAGAGTCTGCAATGATTGCAACTTCACGTTCTAAGAGTGGAAGACGGATTTTTTTACCGATTAGATGTGTATATCTCTCATCATCAGGGTGTACCATAACGGCTGTATCTCCAAAGTATGTCTCAGGTCTTGTTGTTGCTACTTCAACTTCACCACTTCCATCAGCAAATGGATACTTAATATGATAAAACTTACCATTATGATCTTCGTGTTCTACTTCGATATCACTCAGTGCTCCATCGTGTGTACACCAGTTAACCATATAGTTTCCACGAACAATTAAAGAATCATTATAGAGTTTAACAAAAGCCTCTTTTACAGATTTTTGAAGCCCTTCATCCATAGTAAAACGCTCTCTCTCCCATGCAGGAGATACACCCATTTTACGTAGTTGGTCTGTCATGATTCCTGCAGACTCTTCTTTCCAAGCCCAGGCACGCTCTAAGAATTTTTCACGACCAATTTCCTCTTTTGTTGTCCCCTCAGCAAGAAGCTGTTTTTCTACAACATTTTGAGTAGCAATCCCTGCGTGGTCTGTTCCTGGCTGCCAGAGAGTTTTATATCCATCCATACGTTTGTAACGGGTGATAATATCTTGAAGTGTAAAAGTTAATGCGTGACCAATATGTAGACGGCCCGTAACATTTGGAGGTGGCATCATAATAGAGAAGTTCTTTCCCTCTTCTTGGATACTTTTATTACCATCTACTTCGAAGTATTTTCTATCTTCCCAGATTTTATAATATCTGTTTTCTATTGTCTGTGGATTGTAGCTGTTTGTTGACATATAATCGCCTTGAAATTGTCTATTTAAAATTTCGCGATTATAGCTAAAATGTAGTGAGTATTAGCTTACTTGATGGGTATATATTTAAAATCTAGTTAATGTCTCTTTTTTTTCAAGAATTTTTAAAAGGAAAGAGTTTATAAAATCAACATAATTATAAATACTTGGTTCTAATATTTCAAAATAGTAGTAGTGCTCAATAAAGTCTAAATCTTTATACTCTTCATGCTTAATAAAGTTATAGCTAT